>JANOFM010000071.1:0-26132 GCA_031413635.1 Alphaproteobacteria bacterium
CGAAATCTTCAATGCGCTCTTTATGTCGATCGCCGAGCAAATGGGCGTGACACTCGAAAAGACGGCGTCCTCCGTCAACATCAAGGAGCGACTGGATTTCTCCTGCGCCCTTTTCGACGCAGGCGGTAATCTGATCGCCAACGCGCCCCACATGCCTGTGCATTTGGGCTCGATGGGCGAAAGCGTGCGCGCCGTTTTGAACCAACACAAAGCCGCGATGGCACCGAGCGACGCCTACGCCTTGAACGCGCCCTATGCCGGCGGCACTCATTTGCCCGATATCACGGTGGTCATGCCGGTCTTCGAAAAAGGCGGGGCGGCGCCCGCCTTTTTCGTCGCCTCGCGCGGACACCACGCCGACGTCGGCGGCATCTCGCCCGGCTCCATGCCGCCGAACTCCACATCGGTCGACGAGGAAGGCGTGCTGTTCAATGGCGAGCGCATCATGCGCGAAGGTGGCTTCGACGAAGCGCGCGTTCTGGAAATCCTAACCGCGGGCGCATACCCCGCACGCAACCCGAAGCAGAACGTCGCCGACCTCAAGGCGCAAATCGCCTCGTGCATGAAAGGCGCGGAGGAATTGCTCAAACTCTGCGAGCATGCCGGCCGCGATGTCGTGCGGGCCTATATGGACCACGTGCAAAACAACGCCGAAGAACAGGTTCGCCGCGTCATCGGCGCGCTCGACGACGGCGCGTTCGAACACCAGATGGACGACGGCGCCACGATCCGCGTGCGCATCACGGTCGACCGCAAAGCCCGCTCGGCCGTCGTCGACTTCACCGGCACAAGCCCTCAGCGTCCGACGAACTTCAACGCCCCGCGCTCGGTCACGACGGCCGCCGTTCTCTACGTCTTCCGCTGCCTGATCGACAGCGACATCCCGCTCAACGCCGGTTGCTTGCGGCCGCTAATGATCGTCGTCCCCGACAACTCGCTTCTGAGCCCGAGCTACCCTGCCGCCGTCGTCGCCGGCAACGTCGAAACCAGCCAAGCCGTCACCGACACGCTGTTTGGCGCCCTGCGGGTGATGGCGGCAAGCCAAGGCACGATGAACAACTTCACCTTCGGCAACGAGAACCACCAGTATTACGAGACGATCTGCGGCGGCGCCGGCGCCGGTCCCGATTTCGACGGCGCAAGCGCGGTCCACACCCACATGACGAACTCGCGATTGACCGATCCCGAAGTGCTCGAGCATCGCTATCCGGTTCTTCTGCGCCGCTTCGAGATTCGCACGGGTTCCGGCGGTCGCGGCCATCACAGCGGCGGCGACGGCACCGTCCGCGAGATCGAGTTTCGCGAGGCGATGGGCGCGGGCATCCTCTCGACCCGGCGCTCGGTCGCGCCGTTCGGCATCGAGGGCGGCGCGCCCGCGCTGCGCGGGCGAAACGCCGTCCGGCGCAAGAACGGCCAAGTCGAAGAGCTGTCCGGCTGCGCGTCGGTCAAGGTCGAGCCCGGCGACACATTTGTGATTGAAACACCCGGCGGCGGCGGCTACGGCATGGCTCGGAAAACCTAAAGGCCAAGAAAAAGAATGAACGTCGAACTCTTCGTCGGCACCATGACGCGTTACTACTCCGAACAGTGGCAGAACGCGGCGACGCGCCAAGGCAACCGCTCGCCCTTCGGCGGCAAGGACAGCCAACACGCGGTCACCGATCCAGTGGAGCTGCAGGGCATCATCGCCGAATGGCTCGACCAAGCGACAGCCAAACTCAAGGACCATCTGAAGGAGCCGTTGTCCTGGCAAGAAGGCATGCTCGCTCCCTACCACGTCGGCGAACTGGGCGTCCCCGGCTATGGCGGCCTAATTCTGCTGACCGCCTACACGAACAACGCCCATCTGCCGCGCCCGCTCGCGTCGATGAAAACGTGGGACAAAGATCCTGCGGTCGACGCCTCATTGAAGGCCGAGAAGAAAGACCCGCTATGGGAGATCGTGAACTGTGGTATCTGGTTTCCGACACAATTTTCCTTCGGCATCGGTATGAAAGATCCCTCGGGCACGCCGCTCAAAGCGGGTTCGATCGAACTCCTGTGGCGCGGCTTGGAATATCTCAACGAGGTGAATTGGGGCGCCGGCGCGGACGACATCGCGCAGTGGCATAGCCGCGGACTCTCCGAAACCGATTCCTTTGAAATCCAAGCGCAGTTCGGTTTTTCCGTCTTTCACGACCTGTGCAAGACCGCGCGTGAAAATCGCCTGCCCATGAAACTGCACTACTAATGCCGGTAGAGGAAACAAGTTGACAACCGTCATCATCACCGGCGCCAACCGCGGTCTCGGACTCGAATTCGTCCGCCAATACGCAGCCGACGGCGCCCGCGTCTTGGCCTGCGCGAGGGTTCCGGGCCAAGCCAATGCCCTGCTCGACATCGCCGCCGCATCGCACGGCAAAGTTACCGTGTACCCGCTCGACGTATCGTCCGACGCCTCGGTTGCACACTTGAAGGAGGAACTCGGCGATCAAGCCATCGACATCCTGATCAACAACGCCGGCGTCTACGGCGGCGACCATCAGCGCGCGGACGATTTGGACCTCGCGGCCTGGATGCGCACCCTCAACGTCAACACGCTCGGACCCGCGCGGGTGTTTCTGGCGCTGCGCCCGAACCTGATCAAGGGCCGGGACAAGATGGCGATCGCAATCACCAGCGGCATGGGTTCGACCGCGCGCCACGATGGCGCTGCCCTCATTTACCGCTCATCCAAGGCAGCGCTGAACAACGTGATGCGGGGTCTGTCGCTCGCGCTCAAGAGCGACGGCCTGACCGTTGTTCTGTTCCATCCGGGTTGGGTGAAGACCGACATGGGAGGGCAAGGCGCCGCCCTCACGCCCGCGCAGTCGATCTCCTCGCTGAGGAAGGTTATCGCCGGCCTGAAACCTTCAGATAGCGGGCGCTTTCTTAACTATGATGGATCTGAATTACCCTGGTAGATCAGAGGTTTAACGGGAGAATCCCCGCGTTTGTTGCAGTGCCGTATCGAATTCCCTTCGGGGCTGCGACAAAGTGAGGCATAATTGTGGCGCCCTGACAGGACAAGGAGGCGCCAATGACGGAGCAGCTAAGTCTACTGACGACAGGGGTCGTGTTTGCGTTCCTCGGAGCGATTGTAATCGGGCTTCTTTAGATTAACGCGACACCAGCGGGGAATTTCGAAGGGCCGGCGGTTCGCACCCCGGCCCTTCTTTCGTTCGCGACCTACTACGCCGCCTCGGCCTTCCCCGGCACGTAGGCCAAAACGGGCGCTAGCCAACGCTCCATCTCGACCAAGCTCATCCCCTTGCGCCGCGCATAGTCCTCGACCTGATCGCGCTCGATGCGGCCGAGGCCGAAATAGACCGACCGCGGATGGCTGAAGTAAATTCCGCTGACCGATGATCCCGGCATCATCGCAAAACTCTCCGTGAGCTCGATCCCCGCCGTCTTCGGCGCGTCCAGAACGCGGAACAACGTTGCCTTCTCCGTGTGATCGGGCTGCGCCGGATAGCCCGGCGCCGGACGGATGCCTTGATATTTTTCGGCGATCAAATCGGCGTTGCTCAGCTTCTCGCTGCGCGCGTAACCCCATAATTCCCGCCGCACGCGCTCATGTGTGTATTCGGCGAGCGCCTCCGCCAAGCGGTCGCCCAGCGCCTTGAACAGAATACCGTCATAGTCGTCGTTGGCTTGTTTGAACACGCGGCTGCGCTCGATTTCGCCGTGACCCGCCGTCACCGCGAAGCCGCCCAGATAATCGGCAGCACCCGTCTCCTTCGGCGCAATGAAATCGGACAGCGCCAAGTTCGGCCGTCCGTCGTCGCGCTTCATCTGTTGGCGCAGCGTGTGAAATGTCGCGAGTGACTTCGCGCGCTCTGCGTCGGCGTAAATCTCGATGTCGTCGAAGCCGACGCTGTTGGCCGGCCAAAACCCGACCACCGCGCGCGCCTGTAGCCATTGCCCTTCGATGATCCGCGTCAGCATCTTCTTGGCGTCGGCGAACAACGCCGTCGCCGTCTCGCCGTACTTGTCGTCGTCGAGAATCATCGGATAGGTGCCGACCAGTTCCCACGTCCGAAAGAACGGCGTCCAATCGATGTAAGGCGCAATCGTTTTCAAGTCGATGCGATCGAACGCGCGCAAACCGAAGAATCGCGGCACCGGCGGCGCATAGCCGGCCCAATCGAATTTCATGCGGTTCGCCCGCGCCTCGGCCAAGCTCAGCCGGCGCTCCGGCGACTTGCCGCGCGCGTAGCTTGCCGCGACCTTTGCATACTCTACCCGAGTCGCATCGATGAACGCGCCGCGATTTTCCTTCGACAACAGGCTCGACACCACGCCGACCGCGCGGCTTGCGTCGGGCACATAGACGGTGGCACCCCGCTTGTAGTTCGGCTCGATCTTGACCGCCGTATGCACCCTCGACGTCGTCGCCCCGCCGATCATCAGCGGAATATCGAAGCCCGCGCGCTCCATCTCGGCCGCCATGTGGCACATTTCGTCGAGCGACGGCGTAATCAACCCGGACAGACCGATAATGTCGGCCTTCTCGGCGCGTGCCGCCTCGATGATTTTCGCCGCCGGCACCATGACGCCCAAATCGACGACGTCGTAATTGTTGCACTGGAGCACGACGCCCACGATGTTCTTGCCGATGTCGTGCACGTCGCCCTTGACGGTCGCCATCACGATCTTGCCCTTGGCCTCGCGCACGCGGCCGGAGGCTTTGCGCTCTTCCTCCATGTAGGGAATAAGGTGCGCCACCGCCTTCTTCATCACGCGCGCCGACTTCACGACCTGCGGCAGAAACATTTTGCCCGCGCCGAACAAGTCACCGACCACGTTCATGCCCGCCATCAGCGGCCCCTCGATCACGTCGAGCGGCCGGGTCGTTGCCGCGCGCGCCTCTTCGGTGTCGGCGACGATGAACTCGTCGATGCCGTGCACCATGGCGTGCTTGATGCGCTCTTCGACTGTTGTCTCACGCCACGCCAACACCTCTTCCGCCTTTTGCGCGGCGCCGCCCTTGAAGCGGGCGGCAATATCGAGCAAACGCTCCGTCGCGTCAGCGCGGCGGTTCAGCAGCACGTCCTCGACCCCGTCGCGCAGCTCGCCCGGCATATCCTCATAGACGGTCAGCTGTCCGGCATTGACGATGCCCATGCTCATGCCGGCGCGAATGGCATGATAGAGAAACGCCGAGTGCATCGCTTCGCGCACTTTCTCGTTGCCGCGAAAGGCGAACGAGATGTTCGACACCCCGCCCGACACATGCGCGTGCGGCAACTCCTTGCGAATGCGCCGCGTCGCCGCGATGAACGAATTGCCGTAATCGTTGTGCTCGTCGATACCCGTCGCCACCGCGAAAATATTCGGGTCGAAAATAATGTCCTCGGGCGGAAACCCGACCTTATCGACCAGCACGTCATACGAGCGTTTGCAAATCTCGAACTTACGTTCGGCCGTATCGGCTTGGCCTTTCTCGTCGAATGCCATCACGACGACGGCCGCGCCGTAGCGCCGGCACTTGATCGCATGCTCGATGAAAGACGCCTCGCCCTCCTTCAAGCTGATCGAATTGACGACGGGCTTGCCTTGAACGCACTTCAAGCCCGCCTCGATCACCGACCATTTCGACGAATCGATCATCACCGGCACGCGCGCGATCTCGGGTTCGGCCGCGATCAAGTTCAGAAAGCGCACCATCGCCTTCTCGCTGTCGAGCAGACCTTCGTCCATGTTGACGTCGATGATCTGCGCGCCGTTCTCGACTTGATCGAGCGCCACATCCAAGGCGCCCTCGTAATCGCCGTCGGTAATCAGCTTGCGGAACTTCGCCGAACCCGTGACGTTGGTGCGCTCGCCCACATTCACGAAATTCGTCTCGGGCGTCAGCGTAAACGGCTCCAGCCCCGACAGACGCAGATAGCGCGGCAGCTGCGGAACGCTACGCGGCTTGTGCGCCTTAACCGCGTCGGCGATGGCGCGAATATGCTTGGGCGACACGCCGCAGCAGCCGCCGACGATGTTTAACAACCCCGCCTGCGCGAATTCGCCTAACACGCCCGCCATGTAGTCGGGCGTGTCGTCATAGCTGCCGAACGCATTCGGCAATCCCGCATTGGGATGCGTCGATACCAGCGTATCGGCGACGCGCCCAAGATCTTCGACATATTGCCGGAGATCGGCCGCGCCCAGCGCGCAATTCAATCCGACGGCGAACGGCTTCGCATGCTGGATCGACGTCCAAAACGCTTCCGTCGTCTGACCCGTCAGCGTACGTCCGGATTTGTCGGTGATCGTGCCCGATAGCCAGATCGGCAGACGCCGTCCCGCCTCGTCGAAGGCAACCTCCGCCGCAAAGGTCGCGGCCTTGGCGTTCAATGTATCGAAGATAGTCTCGATGATCAGGGCATCGACCCCGCCTTCGATCAACGCCAAAATCTGCTCGCGATAGGCCGCGACCAAATCGTCGAACGTGGTCGCGCGAAATCCGGGATCGTTCACATCCGGCGACAGCGACGCGGTGCGGTTCGTGGGCCCGATCGAGCCTACAACCCAGCGGGGCCTGTCGGCGGTCGAAAACTTGTCTGCGCTGGCGCGCGCGATCCTCGCCGATTCGAGATTGATTTCGGCGACCAGACGCTCGGTGCCGTAATCGGCCTGGCTGATCTTCTGCGCGTTGAACGTATTCGTCTGAATGATGTCCGAACCCGCCTCCAGGAACGCGTCGTGCACGTCGCGCAGCACTTGCGGCTTGGTGATCGCCAGCAGATCGTGATTGCCTTTCAGGTCGCGCATCGAATTCGCCAACCGCGTGCCGCGATAATCGGTCTCGACAAGACCGAAGGTCTGGATCAACGCGCCCTTCGCGCCGTCGAGCAGCAAGATGCGCTCGCGCGCGGCGGCCTCGAGCGCGGCGAACCGCCGTCTTTGAGCATCGATGGTCATGCAGCCTTCTCGGTCGGTTGCGCGCGAACGCCCAACAAATGACAGATCGCAAACGTCAGATCCGCCTGGTTCAGTGTGTAGAAATGGAACGCGTCGAAGCCGTGCCGCCTGAGCCGCTCGACCTGCTCGGCGGCCACCGTCGCCGCGATCAACTTGCGCGTCTCCAGATCGTCGTCGAGCCCTTCGAACTTGCGCGCCAGCAACGGCGGAATGCTGGCGCCGCAGCGTTTGGCCATGCGCGCCACGCCCTTGAAGTTCGTGGCCGGCATGATGCCGGGCACGATGGGCACGCGAATGCCCTCGCGGTAAGCGCGGTCGGCAAAGCGCAACACCACGTCGGTGTCGTAGACGAATTGCGTGATCGCCCGCGTCGCCCCCGCGTCGATTTTGGCCTTGAGCAGCGCATAGTCGTGTTCGACGGAGGGCGAATCCGGATGTCTTTCCGGATAGGCAGACACGCTGACTTCGATCGGCCCTATCGCGCGAATGCCGCGAATGAGTTCGGGCGTCGACGCGTAGCCCCCGACGACCTGCGAATAGGGGCCCGGCTCCGGCATGTCGCCGCGCAGCGCCACGATATGATTGATACCCGACTTCAAATAGTCGTGCACCACATCGTCGATCGCCGTCCGCGACGCCCCTACGCAGGTCAAATGCGCTGCCGGTTTAAGATTGGTTTCGGCCAAAATGCGCTTGATCGTCGAGTGCGTGCGCTCGCGCGTCGAGCCGCCGGCGCCGTAGGTGACGGAGACGAACGCCGGATTCAGCGGCGCCAACCGGGCGATCGAACGCCACAGTTGCGCCTCCATCTCCTCGTTGCGCGGCGGAAAGAACTCGAACGAAACAGCCAAAGCCATCAGGCAGCCTCCGCCGTTCGCGTGCGCCGGTGAGGAATCGCGGGCGCAACCGCAAGCCAAACCATGACCGTCAAGCCCGATTGCCTGCTCGGCGGCAGATCGCGCGTCGCCGCCAGCGACAGCCCCGCCGATTTACACCATTGAGCGACTTCCTTGTCGGCAAACCCAAGCCGGCGATGCCGGTGATCCGTGCGCAAGAATTCAAGCGAATGCGGTGCGAAGTCGACGATGACGATCTTGCCGCCCGGCCTCAGAACACGCGCGGCTTCGGTCACCGCCGCCGACGGATCTTCCAGATAGTGCAGCACCTGATGCAGCGTAATCAGATCGAAGCTCTCATCCGCATACGGCAATTGAAACAGATCGCCCTTGCGCACCTGCACATGGCCAAGCGATGCGCGCTCGATGCGGGCGCGCGCCAACGCCAGCATCTCGCCATTGAGATCGACGCCGACCGCGCGCGACGCACGCGGCGCCACCAATTCGAGAATCCGTCCCGTCCCCGTGCCGAGATCGAGATAGGAAACAACCTGCGACGGCCCGACGAATTCCAACAAAGCGCCTTCGACCTGATCTTCGGGAATATGCAGCGCGCGAATGCGGTCCCATTCGGCGGCATTGGCGGCGAAATAGTCTTGAGCCTCGCTCTCACGCTGCTTGCGAACCGCTTCCAGCCGTTCCAAGTCGCGCTTGAGGATCTCGTCGTCCCACGGCAACAACGCGCCGAGCTTTTCTGCGATCGCGCGCGCCGGGCCCTGTTCGGAAAGCCTGTAGAACACCCAGCTCCCCTCCTTGATCCGCTCGATCAGGCCGGCGTCGCACATCAGTTTCAGATGCCGGCTGACCCTGGGCTGGCTCTGCCGCAGAATTTGGGTGACCTCGGTGACGGTCAATTCTGCCTTGGTAAACAGCGCCAAAAGACGAAGCCGCGTCGTCTCGGCCATCGCCTTCAGACCGGTTAGAATATCGTCCAAGCTGGCCATGCCGCCTCCAGAGCGACATATATACATATCTTTATATCTAAATCTACACCTGCTGGGAGGTGTGGAGCACCCCTACCAGAAGATGTATCGGTTGTCACACTGCGCGGCTAACGGGCAACATCTTAGAATCAATCAATAATTACGAGATCGAAACCTTCTGCCCGCATAATCAAGTACCGTATAAGGAAGTGGCCGAAAGTATCTGAAGATTAGCCGGTTGGCGGTCTTCGGCGTCGGTTGGGTGGGGTCAGTTGGATTGCGTGAGAACGGCACGCAAGCCGCGACCCAGTGTGTTGAACAGAGGGTGGCGGCGCATGAACGCGGTCCGAAATTTAGTTGCTGCGATGGCTTTGAGCGCGGTTGCGATTCCAAGCACGAACGCATTGGCAGCGGAAGAAGCATCCGCGGCGGCGGCCGAAGCGCCGCCCGTGGTGACCACGCAACAAATCCAAGCCGACGATACGAACGATCCGTTCGAAGGCTCGAACCGCTTTTTCTTCGGCGTCAATCAGGTTCTCGACGACCTGCTTCTGCGTCCGGTGTCGATCGTCTATCGCGAAGTATTTCCCGAGTTCGCGCGCGACGGCGTCCGGAATTTTCTGAACAACTTAAATTCGCCGGTGATTCTCGCTAACGATCTACTTCAAGGCGACGCCGACCGAGCTGGGGACACGCTGATCCGTTTCGGCATCAATTCGACCGTCGGCATCGGCGGTTTGATCGATGTCGCAACGGAAGTTGGCCACCCCTACCACGACGAAGATTTCGGCCAGACCTTGGCGGTTTGGGGCGTCAACGACGGACCGTATTTCTATTTCCCGCTGATGGGCCCGTCGAGCGCGCGCGATTTCACCGGCTTTGTCGTTGATCGCGGTCTTGACCCGCTCACCTACGTCAATTGGGGAGACGACGAGTTGGAATATGCGCCGATCGCGCGCACCGTACTTAACGTCATTGACCTGCGTTCACGGAATATTGAGACGCTCGACGATATCGAGCGTTCGTCGGTTGATTATTACGCCTCGATTCGTAGCCTTTACCGGCAGTCTCGGGCTGATGCCATTCGTAACGGTGCACCGTCGACGGATCTCCCGGATTTCGATTCTGGCGGCGGCATCACTTCGCCGTCACCAATTAGCCCAGATCTGAGCGCCGAATAGCGTCGTAAGATCGGCTGTATTGCCGGATTAGGACCGCGCGAGAAACCCGCGGACGAGGAGAGTGAGGAATGCGTCGTTTCTTGACCTTGGGACGCGCCGGCATATTGACGGCGATCCTTGGCCTTTGGCTGCTGACCTCCGGGCAGGCAGTTGCCGCAAACCCGGACGCCGAGAGCTTTGCGCAGCGCTTGATCGATCAAGGCGTCGGCATATTGCGCAACACGACCGACCCCGCTCGCCGCGCGAAATTTCGCGAGTTCATCCTGCAATATGCCGATGCGCGCAAGACTGCGATCTTCGCGCTCGGCAACTACAAGCGCAGTGCGTCTGACGGCGACGTCGAAGCCTATGTCCAAGCGTTCACGGCCTACGCCACCGCCGTCTACGAATCGCGCCTCGACCAGTACAAGGGCCAAACGCTGAAAGTCGTCGGCTCGAACGATAACAAACCCGGCGACGTGACCGTCAATATGATCGTCCTCGACCCCAACGCGCGCGAGCCGTTGCGCGTGGCCTTTCGCTTGCTCGGCGGTGGTGCCAGCTATCGCTTCGTCGATGTTCAAGTTGCTGGTATCTGGTTATCCATCGAACAGCGCGAACAATTCGCAGGCTTCCTGTCGCAAAATGGCGGCAGCGTTCCTAGACTGACGACGCATCTGTCGGCCCAGGCCCAGCAAATCAATTCAGGCGTTGCCCAGCGCTAAGGCGACGCGCCGCGCCGACAATCAAAGCCCCGCCGCCGACGGCGGGGCTTTCTGTTAACCGCGCACCAGCTTCTTGTACTTGATCCGGTGGGGCACCATCGCATCGTCGCCCAAGCGGCGTTTCCGGTCGGCTTCATAGTCCTGATAATTGCCCTCGAACCATTCGACATGGCTGTCGCCTTCGAAGGCCAGCATGTGCGTCGCAATGCGGTCCAAGAACCAACGGTCGTGGCTGATCACCATCACGCAGCCCGCGAACTCGGTCAGCGCGTCCTCGAGCGCCCGCAGCGTTTCGACATCGAGGTCGTTCGTCGGTTCGTCGAGCAGCAATAGGTTGCAGTGCGACTTCAGCATCTTGGCCAAATGCACCCGGTTGCGCTCGCCCCCCGACAACTGGCCGACCTTCTTCTGCTGATCGAGCCCGCGGAAATTGAACGCCGAGACATAGGCCCGGCTCTGCATCTGCCGCTTGCCCAGTTCCAGAATGTCCAGCCCGCCGGAGATTTCCTCCCACACGGTTTTCTTCGCATCCAACGACTCGCGCGACTGATCGACGAAACCCATCACCACCGTATCGCCGACCTTCAGCGTGCCGGTGTCGGGATTTTCTTGGCCCGTCAGCATGCGGAACAACGTCGTCTTGCCAGCGCCGTTCGGTCCGACGACGCCCACGATGCCGCCCGGCGGCAGCTTGAAATTCAAATCGTCGATCAGCAGGCGGTCGCCATAAGCTTTGCTCAAGCCGTTGGCCTCTACCACCAGCGAACCCAACCGCGGCCCGGGCGGAATGATGATCTGCGCCTCGCCCGTCTTGGCGCTGCCGGCCTGCGCCAACAGATCTTCGTAGGCCTGGATGCGCGCTTTGGACTTGGCTTGACGCGCCTTGGGGCTGGCTGCGATCCATTCGCGTTCGCGCACCAACGTCTTGAGCCGCGCCTCTTCGCCCTTGGCTTCGACGGCCAGACGCTTTTCCTTCTGCTCAAGCCATTGCGAATAATTGCCCTCGTACGGGATGCCTTGGCCGCGATCGAGCTCGAGAATCCATCCCGTCACATTGTCGAGGAAATAGCGGTCGTGGGTCACCAAAACGACGGTGCCCTTGTATTCCTTCAAATGATGCTCGAGCCACGCCACCGACTCGGCATCGAGATGGTTCGTCGGTTCGTCGAGCAGCAACAGATCGGGCGCCTCAAGCAGCAACCGGCACAGCGCTACGCGCCGCTTTTCGCCGCCCGACAATTTCGAAACATCCGCGTCGCCCGGCGGGCAACGCAATGCATCGAGGGCCTGCTCGATTTGGCTGTCGAGATCCCACAGACCCTGAGCGTCGATCGAGTCCTGCAGCTTGGCCATTTCATCGGCCGTCTCGTCGGTGTAGTTCGCCGCGATCTCGTTGTAGCGGTCGAGCACGGCCTTCTTCTTCGCCACCGCGATCATGACGTTGCCCATCACGTCTTTCGTCGGATCGAGCTGCGGTTCTTGCGACAGAAAGCCCACCCGGGCGCCTTCCGCGGCCCACGCTTCACCGGTGAATTCCGTCTCCAGCCCGGCCATGATCTTAAGCAGCGTCGACTTGCCCGCGCCGTTCAGGCCGATCACGCCGATCTTCACGCCCGGCAGGAACGACAGCCAGATATCCTTCAAAACCTGCTTGCCGCCGGGATAGATTTTGCCCAGCTGCTTCATCACATAGACATATTGGTAGGAGGCCATGGGACCGCCGCTAGTTAGGGTTCAGCCGTTTTTGACGGGATTGGCGCGGTTTCTACCGAAGCGCTCACCATCCGGCAAGCTGCGCTATATAGGCGCGCGCGGTTGCTTGATCCTCGGCCGGGCATTTACATGGGTTGGTTGCGGATCAAGGCATCGGGCGGCAAGGACGTAAGCGTGAACGCATCGATCACAGGTTTGGGCCGGCTCGCAAGCCGCGGAGAGATCGGGCCGCATCCGGTCGTCGAATCGATTGCTTGCTTCACCTGCCCCGCCCGCAAGAGCGACATTTGCGGCGGACTGGACAATTCGGAAATCCGCGAACTCGCCGGCGGCTCGCACCGCATCCAACTAAATCCCGGCGAAACGTTGATTTGGGACGGCGATGCTTCGCAATTCGCCTACATCGTCACGCGGGGCGCTCTCCGCGCCTCTAAGGAAAGCGACGACGGCCGCCGCCAAATCCTCGACTTTCTGTTTGCGGGACAGTTTATCGGCATCCCCTCGGATCTGAAATATCACTTCAACGCGGAAGCGCTTACCGAAAGCGAAGTCTGCCGCTTTGATCGAAAGAAGCTCGAAGACCTCATGGCGCGCCACCCCGCTGTGGAAAAAGGCTACCGCCACGGCACCACGCGCCAGCTTGAGAACGCTTACGATCACGCCTATGCGCTGGGCCGGCGCACCGCGATGGAACGCGTAGCTGCGTTCCTGCTCGACCTGCAAGCTGTCGGCTGCCTGCACTCCCCGGCCGGCGTTCTCAAACTGCCGATGACGCGCGCCGATATTGCCGACTTTTTGGGGCTGACTCTGGAAACGGTCAGCCGCGCCTTTAGCCGCATTAAGACATTGGATGTCATCCGCCTGCCCTCGGCGCAAGAGGTCGAAATCAAGGACCCCGAGCGCCTGAAGGCCCTTGCAGGCACAGGCGGCTTGTGACCTGTTTGGCAAAGGTCTGAGACGCAACGCAAGCGCCCGGAGAGCCCATGAGCTACGTCAGCCGCACGCTCGGTTCCAAAGAAAAAGTCCTCTTCCTCACCGGCTATCATTGGCTCTATTGGCTGGGCACCGCAATCCTGATCTCACCGTTTGTCGTGGCGGCGATAGCAAGAATCCCTTACAGCGGATTCGACTTTATCTTGCTGGCGTTGACCGGCGTCCCGGCGCTCTACGGCCTGTACTATTTCGTTCACGGCGTTGCGCTGGAGGTCGCGGTTACGACCGATCGCTTCGTCAAGAAGACGGGGTTCATCTCGATCGAAACCGAGGAGGTTAGCCTTGACAAGATCGAAGAGGTCAACGTCGGTGAAACGATCCTAGGCCGCGTCTTCGGTTACGGCACGGTCGATGTCCACGGCACGGGTGCCGGAGCGATTCACATAGTTATGATCACCGACCCGGTGCGCCTGCGCCGCGAAATTCAGTCCGCCCGCGAACAGTTGAAATCGAAGGGCGAGTAACGCGCCTTACCACGCCGCCTTCAGCGTCATGAAGCCAGCGATCGCGCTCGAACCCGCCGCGCCGCCGAGGTCCTGCTGATACATCGCATTCGCCTGAAGCGTGAGCCCCTCGTCGAGTTGGGCCGTATAGCCGACTTCATAGTCGGTCTCCGGCGTCGAACTCGCCAGTTCGACAACCTCGGTCGAATAGAGGATTTCGCGCTCATCCGTTATGCCGGTCGACGCATGAATGACCGCCGACCCGCCCGTGATATGCAGCGGACGCGAGATCGAAAAGCCGATGGAGTCCGCCTTGCCGAAGACGCCAGCCTTCGACACCGCAAGCCCGTAAGCCTGGCTCTCGATGTCCGACAAACTCTGGAACAATCCACCGGCGACTGGCGTCGCCTCCGTCGAGCCGCGGCTCCACGATGCCGACAGCGACCAGTCGTCGCCCAAATCGAAGCGCGCGCCGAACCCCGCCGAGACGGTCGAGGCATCCGCCGTCAGCGCCAGCGCGCCCTGCTCTTGCGTGCCCAGAAGGCTGTTGTCTTCCTGCGTATAAGCCGCGTTCAGGCCGATCATGCCCCAAGGCGCGAATTCCCAGCTCATCGCCGCGACCGAATTCTCGGCCGAGCGCAAATGCCAAGGACTGTGAGTCGAATATGCGAATTGCTCATCGAGCGTCAGAACCTCATCGTTAAGCGCCGGCGACGCATTTTGCTCGCTCGCCCCGCGCCCGACCGAGAACGTCAAGCCGTTGCCCATCTCAACCGATGCGGCGATGAACGTAGCCTCGCTCGTCAAGGCAACAAATGGGGAATTCAGCGCCGAAGCCGACATGAACAACCCGTCATAGGCATCGCTGGCCCCGAGATCGAGCTTGCTCACGTGGGCCCCGAACGACGCGTCATGACCCAAGATGACGGACGTGTCCTCGCCGAGATGCGCCTTGATGACGACGTCGCTAAGTGCCGTGTGCGTATTCTGCGCGAAGCCGGCGAAGGCAACCGCGTTCGGCGCCTGATCCGACACGAAGCCGGAAATACCGAAACCTGAACCGAACGCCGAGACAAAACGCGGCGTCGATCCACTTTGCGCCACGACCCCGGCCAAGCTCACCCCGCCGACGGCCGCTACGGACGAAAGATCCGTCGTGTAATCGCGGCCATACGCATCGAAAAAGACAAGGTTCTTGGCCACGTGCGAATTGCGCAAGCCCGCCGCCAACACGCCCGAAATGGCCGCGCCCGAAACGCTGCCCGTACCGCCGAAACCACTCGTCGACGAACCCGACGTTGCGACACTCTGCACGCCCAGCGGCGCCAATGCGGCGGTCAGGTTCACCAGACCGCGACCGTACACCGCATCAACGCCCTTGGCGCCCAAATCGGTCGCCGACTGAAACAGAATGCTCACGACTTGTTTGTTCGTGAGGTACGGCGCCGCGCCGAGCACGCGCGCAGCCACGCCCGAAACATAGGGTGTCGCCATCGACGTGCCCGACATGGTGGCATAGCCGCCGCCCATATAAGTCGAATAGATGCTTTGTCCCGGCGCGACCAAGAATACGTCCTTGAAGCACTTCGTCACGCCGCCGGACGCCACGCAGCCGCCATTGCCGGGCGTTTGCGAGAACGATGAAATTGCGTTCGACGAATTGACCGAGCCGACGATGATCATGCCGCCGGCGATGCCTGACTGCGTCGCATAGGCCGCCGGATAGCCAGGCGCATACGCGTTTCCGCTATTGCCGGCCGCGGCCACGATGACGGAAGTCGTCGCCGCTTGCTGCAACGGTGCGATCAAGGTGCTCGACGGCGAACTTCCGCCCAAACTCATATTGATGACGCGCGCGCCCTTCGAGGCGGCATAGGAAATGCCGCTGGCCACCGCGGAATAACTGCCGCTGCCGCTCGCGTCCAAGACCTTGACCGCCAAAAGCGAAGCGCCTGGCGCGACGCCGGTATTGCCGGCGCCATTGGCGGCCGCCGCGACAATTCCGGCGACATGGGTACCGTGTCCCTGATTGTCGTCGCCCTGAGCCGCCGGCCCGGAACACGCGGAGCTGCCGCCGAAGCATGCACCGCCCGAGGCGATACGCCCGGCGAACTCCGGATGATCGAGGTCGATGCCGGTATCCACGATCGCCACGAGAATGCCTGCGCCAGTGCTGTTGCCCGGTGCAGGAACGGGCGCCGGAACGGGTGCAGGGGCCGGCGCTCTCGGCCTTCGCACACGAGCCGCCATATCGACGTCGCCGAGTTCGCGGTAATCGACCAGCCACGTATTGTCGCCGCCGGCTTCGGCTGCGTCGCGCTCCTCGACCCCGTAGACCCACTGTCCGTCGCGCACCGTATCAGCGCCGGCCGTCATCGGCAGAACGCTCGCGCCAAACGCCAGCAATGCAAGTCGAACGAACAAGCGCATGATGATCCCCGGCAGTGACAAACGGTTCGAACGCGCAAGATCGAAGTGCCTCGCGCTTCAAGACGATCATGCCCATCGGCCCGCTAACGCACGGTTCCAAATTCGATAGAATTTGCCGGATCGATTGCCCACACACGCGGCGAAGCGCCAAAGCGTTACCAATGCATTACCGACCCGTCCAAGAAGCCGCGCGCGGGGAAGCGGAGTGGTTTGATATGGGACACTTCTTCGAGGGTCAAAACAATCACCACAGTCGCTTCTTGGCGAATGCCTGTCCCGATCCGGATTTCAGATAATACTCAAACGCCTGCGCTTTGCTCTCATCGGCGAACACGTGATAGCTGACCAAATCCCAGGGCCGGTATTTCGCGGTATGCTTTGACGCACCGCTGTTGTGCGCAGACATTCGTTGTTTCAAGTCGGCCGTAAAACCTACATATGTCTGGCTCGGAAATCCGACACTGCGAATGAGATACACGTAGTGCATGGTTTGCGCGCTCCGTCCCCCTTCGCCCAAAAGGGCTTCAGGCGAAGGCGAAGGCTGGTGGGCCCGGCAGGACTCGAACCTGCGACCAGACCGTTATGAGCGGCCCGCTCTAACCAACTGAGCTACAGGCCCCACCATCGCTGGCTATAGCAAACCCTTGTCGCCCGACGAAGCCCTCAGTTTTGTGATCGCCCGTTCATCCCCGAGCAAGCTTTGTCGCAGGCTTGGGCCTTTGTTTTGCCCCTATCCGATCGGATATAATCTACGCTTGCGAAGCTCGTACAAAAACAGGGGATTTCGTCATGAACATTCGTGCCGTCGCCATCGGTTCGGGACTGGTCGTCGTCGCTGCTTTAGCGGCCGCGGCGTTGATCGGCCCGCGCCAAGGAATCTCAGCGCCCGACGGCGCTCTGCCACGCGTGATCTCGGTATCGGGATCGGGTGAGGTCAAAACGCGCCCCGACATGGCGAGTATCAGCACGGGCGTCATGACCGAAGGAGCGAGCGCACAGCTCGCGCTGTCGAAGAACAACGAAGCCATGACGGCGGTAATCAACGCGCTGAAGAACGCGGGCATCGGCGAAGACGACATCCAAACCTCGAACTTCTCCGTATCGCCGGTCTATCCGCCCTATCAGCCAAACCAAACGACGGCGCCGCGCATCAGCGGCTATCAAGTCTCAAACCAGGTCACGGCGCGGGTGAAAGATCTGAAGAAATTGGGCGCCACGCTCGATGCATTGGTGCGCGCGGGCTCGAACCAAATCGGCGGCATCTCCTTCGATGTCGACGAACCCAAGCCGTTCCTCGACGACGCGCGCAAAAAAGCGGTGGCCGACGCGCGGGCGAAAGCCGAGCTTTATGCAAGTGCGGCCGGCGTCTCGTTGGGCCGCGTCGTTCAGATTTCGGAATCGGGCGGCATCATCAATCCGCCCCCGATGTATGCCATGCGCGAGATGGCTGCCGACAAGTCGGTACCGATTGCCGCAGGCCAGCAAACAATCGGGGCCAACATCTCGATAACCTATGAAATCCAATAGGGTTACCGGGGATAATCAGCTGAAAGCTGGCCGGTATCCGTGTCGCGGCGACGTGCCGCAAATGTGAAGTCCAAAACGGGTGGGATGACTTATCGTCCCATCCGTCTCGCTCTCGCCCAGAAGTTTGCGTCCTCGAAAGAAACATGCGCGTGAAGCGTCTGAAACACCCACTGGCGGCAGCCGTGACGATCTCCGCCGCTGGGCTCACGATCGGTGCCCATGCCTCGTTCGGACCGGACGATCTCATTCCGCGCAAAGTGATCTTCGGCAACCCGGAACGCACGGCGCCCTTCATAAGCCCCGACGGAACCAAGCTCGCCTTCACCGCGCCGGTCGACGGCGTGATGAATCTCTGGGTGGCGCCTGTCGATGACCTTGCGGCCGCCAAAGCGGTGACGAATACGAAGGGGCGCCCGATCATGAAGTATCAGTGGGCGCTGAACGGCACCCATCTGCTTTACATGCAAGATCAGGCGGGGAACGAGAACTTTCACCTCTATGCCGTCGACACCGCCACCAACACAACGAAGGATTTGACGCCGTACAAATCGGTGCGCGCCGAGATCATCGCCGCCACGTACGGCCGCCCCGACGAGTTGCTCGTCGGTATCAACAATCGCGACGAGCGCTGGCACGACGCGTGGCTCGTCAATGTGACCACGGGCGAGTCGAAATTATCGCTCAAGAACGAAGGATTCGGCTCGATCATCGCCGACAAGACACTGGCCGTTCGCCTGGCGGCCAAATCGACAAAGGACGGCGGCCAAGAATACTTGCGCCTCGATGGAACCGAGTGGAAGCCGTTCGCGACCGTCTCCGGCGACGACTCGCTGACCACCGAGCCGCTCTTTTTCGCCGCCGGCAACAAATCGCTCTATATGCTCGACAGTCGCGGCCGCGATAAAAGCGCACTGACGCTCGTAGACCTGAACACCAAGACGGGCACGGTCGTGGCGGAATCCGCCAAATCGGATATCGGCTATGTCATCAGCCATCCGGTGACCAAACAAGCGCTAGCTTACGCCTCCGAATTCGAACGCATGAAATGGACCGCGCTGAAGCCCGAACTTGAAGCCGACATCAAGTTCCTGGACAAACAAGTCACCGGCTATTGGTCCGTCCTCAGCCAGTCGAAAGACAACAACCTCTGGACCATGTGGATCGACAACACGGGCGAGCCGATTAAATTCGGACTCTACGATCGCAAAAAGCGATCTCTAAGAACGCTTTTCGCCGCGCGGCCCAGTCTCGAGGGCGCGCCGCTTCCGCTCATGCACGCCCGCGTGATCAAAGCGCGCGACGGCCTCGATCTCGTTTCCTACGTCACATTGCCCAAGGGAAGCGACGCCGACCGCGACGGCGTGCCGGACAAGCCGCTACCGCTCGTCCTTCTGGTGCATGGCGGACCCTGGTCCAGAGATAGCCTCGCCTACAGTCCGCCCGCCGCCTGGCTCTCCAATCGCGGGTACGCCGTATTGAGCGTGAATTTCCGCGGCTCGACCGGCTTCGGAAAAGCGTTCGTCAATGCCGGCGACAAGGAATGGGCAGGCAAAATGCATGATGACCTCGTCGATGCCGTGGATTGGGCTGTCGGCAAGGGGATTGCGAAAAAGAACAAGATCGCGGTCTACGGCGCCTCCTACGGCGGCTATGCGTCCCTCGTCGGTCTGTCGTTCACGCCCGAGAAATTTGCTTGCGGCGTCGATGTCGTGGGCCCGTCGAACCTCAACACGATGTTGGCGAACATGCCCGCCTATTGGCGTTCGTATCTTGACACGTTCAAACGCCGAGTCGGCGATCCGGCGACGGCGGAAGGAAAAAAGCTACTCAGGGAGCGCTCGCCGCTGTTTCGCGCGGCGAAGATCCGCCGCCCGCTCTTGATCGCTCAAGGCGCGAACGACCCCCGCGTAAAGCAGTCGGAAGCCGACCAAATCGTCCGTGCGATGAGAAAGAACGGCTTGCCCGCCACCTACGTGCTCTATGCCGACGAGGGCCACGGCTTCGTTCGTCCGCAAAACCGGCTCTCTTTCTACGCCATCGCCGAAAAATTCCTGGCCCAATGCCTGGGCGGCCGCGCCGAACCGATCGGTGAGGATTTCGAAGGTTCCTCGGTTGCCGTTCCCTCGGGCAAGGAACACATCGAAGGGTTGAAAGAAGCGCTCGAACATCCCTGAGTTGGACGAACGGGCAATTTCGTTCGCCCGCTTTGAAAGACTGAGTTGCCGAGCCGTTCGGTGTATATTGCGCCTCGCCAAATCAGGTGAAATGCCATGCGCTATATCTTTGTCGGGCTTGCAGGCGCTGTCACCGCGAACATCGCCCTCGCTCAGCCGCCGCCCGCGCCGCCGGCGACTGCAACGCCGGGCATCGAGCGCAAATTAATGCCGATCGATTGGAACGAAGTGCGCGAGGCCGTGCGTTCGCAGCGGCTGGTGCGAACAAAAGTCCGCCAACTGTCGATCGCGGCGAATGCGCCCCAGCCGTCCCTTCCGATGCTGCTACCCGTCGAACAGCGCATCGCCGCCGCTTCCGTCAATGTGTTTCCGCAAGCTGACTCGTACGCCGCATCAATGCGCATGGGCGAGATCACCGTCGAGGTGCACGGCGAACGCCGCGCCGCGACGCTGCGGACCGACGATCCGATGATGCGCTTGATCAAATCGAAGCGCTCCGCGCTCGTCGCGGGCGCCAACGTGTCCTTCGCACTGGATAAGAGCGAGGGCGGTTTCGATTTGACGTTCGGCCGTTTCGGCGCCGCCTATCTCATCTCGATCGAATGCCGAAATCCCGAGGAAGAGCGTTGCGTCAAACCGGATTTCGTTCGCGCACTGGCCGAAAGCATGGGCTTGTTCGGAAAGGACAGCCCCTGATGCGCCGTATCGTCATCGTCATCATCCTCTTGCTTCTCGCAGCATTCGCATGGATCTTCATCACCCGCTGCGACGCGAAGCTGTCTTGTACGTTCGACCAAGCATTCCCGCCATCCGAGCCGCCCGCACCGCCGCCGGCCGAACCTCCTGCTGAGCCACCTGTCGAACCACCACCCGCCGAACCACCGCCAGCCGAACCACCACAACCGCCTGCGGAGCCGCCGGCCGAACCTCCCTTGCCACCGGCGGAGCCGCCGTTGAACGATCCGACCGGCACACCGTTTTCATTCGATCCGCCAGGCGAACTCCCGGCGAACACCGGCGACGGAGTTAAGGTCGAAACGATTTACGCCCCAGGCATGCGCTACCCGCTCGAAGCGGCGCCGTCATTTCCCAACAGCCAGGTCTACGGACATGGAGGCGGCTCCGGTCCGGCCGGCAGCCAATGCAACGTCGCCAACTACAGCTATCCGTGGCGCGACAATTTCTGCGAAAAGCGCAGCTGGGATACATCGATCTGTCCATCGGCGAAGGGCCACCAGGGCCAGGACATCCGCCCCGCCACTTGCAAGAAGGACGCCCATTGGGCAGTCGCCGCGGAGGCCGGGCAAATCACGAACATCGGCAGCTACACCGTCACGCTCACCGCCGACAGCGGCATCCGCTATCGCTATCTGCACATGACAATGAGCGCACTCGCCGTGGCCTTGGGCGACAGAGTCACGCGCGGTCAGCGTCTTGGTTTCGTCTCGAACGATTTCGGCGGCGCCGCCACGACGATCCACCTTCATTTCGAAATCAAGACGACGGTTGCGCTGCCGAACGGTACCAGCCAAATCCACTTCGCCCCGCCCTACACGTCGCTTGTCGATTCCTACAAACGGCTGCTGAAAGGCACGCCCTAAGAAACGCAATCAGAGTTCGATCACCTTGGCGTTGAGCGGCGGCGCCCCAGGCTGCTCCACCCAATGTTTGTCGTTGAGCACCTTTCCGTCGAGGCGAACCCGCGTTACCGCCGTCAGGTCGAGATCGGCGTAAAGCCACATGGCGTCGTTCAAGCGCCCAAGCGCGACAACCCCATCTTCGGGAAACCCGATATCGGGCGGCCCATATACGCCTGCCGCGCCGACATTGTTGTCGACCGCCGGCGACCACAACGCCTCGCCGACCGTGGGCGAATGCACCACATAGCACTGGTTCTCCAGCGCGCGTGCCCGCGCGCCCACGCGCACGCGGTGATAGCCGCGCAGTGAATCTGTGCAGCTCGGCACCAAGATCATGGCGGCTCCCGCATCCGACATCGCGCGTGCGATCAACGGAAACTCCGCATCGTAGCAAATGGCGACGCCGAACATCCCGACTTGCGTCTCGAACACATTGATCTCGTGCCCGCCGCCGATGTGCCAATGTTCGCGCTCGAAGCGCGTCATCATCAGCTTGCGTTGCTCGCCGATCCGTCCCCTCGGCGACACGACGCGCGCCACATTGTATGCCGCGCCCTTGGAATCGCGTTGCGGCAAGCTGGACGCCACGATGTGGACGTTGTGCCGCTTGGCGAGCGCGGCGTGCAGCACATCGACCTTAGCCCGCAAATCGCCGACGAAATCGATCGAGTACTGCAGATTGCTCCACACCTCTTGCGCCGCAATCCGCGCCAACTCCATCGCGCCGTACTCGGGGAACAGCAACAACTGAGCACCCTCGCCGGCGGCGTCCGCCACCCATTGCCCGATCTTGGCCTCATAAGCCGTCCACGAAGCGATGGGATCTATCGGATATTGCGCGGCCGCCACGCGAACCTTCATCAGGTCAGTCCTATTCGATCTTTGAAAATTGTCCGGTTGCCTGATCCAAGACCTCAAGCTGCCCGTGGAAAATGCTGAAGCGCGCGCCCACGAGTTTCAACTTGCCCGACCCGGCGGCCTCCGCGACGAACGGAAACGTCATCAAGCGTTCCAGCGAGACTTGGATCGAGGCATGCTCCAACGCGTCGGGATCGTCGGGGCCGACACGCAGCTTCGCTTCGTCGAGCAAGTTGATCCATTGCTTGATAAACACCGCATCTTGGACCGCCGTTCTGTCGATCGCCGCTCGAACCCCGCCGCACCGCGCATGACCCAGAACCACGATCAATCCGACCTTGAGGTAACGCACGGCGAACTCGATCGCGGTGCTGGTCCCTTGCAGACCGTCGCCCGCCCTATAGGGTGGGACCAAATTCGCCACATTGCGGATGACGAACAAATCGCCGGGCTGCGCGTCGAAGATGGCAACCGGATCGACCCGGCTGTCGCAACACGAGATTACGCACACGTCCGGCGACTGCCGCTCGTCTAGTCCTTCATAGTCTTTGCGATGGTCAACCCAATGCCCGGCGCGGAAGCGCCGGTAGCCGTCGATGAGCTTGTCCACTGAACCCGCCGATTTGCGATCAAAACCAGCGCTGACATAATTCGTGCTGCGAGGCTTGTCGAGGCGTTGCGCCGCTTAGTCCGGCTTCTTCGCCTTCTTTTTGCACTCGTCCTCGTCTTTATCCTCGTCTTCGCAGTCGAGCTCGTCATCGTCCGACGAGCCTACCACAGCCTCGACCGCGCCCGCCGCCACATCGACGGTGGTACCGACCACGGTCGTCGTCACGCCGACAGCCGTGTCGACGATGGCGATGGCGGCACAGCCCGGCAAGACCAGCAGAGCGAACACAACGGCGGCCACGGACAGGAGACGCATACGTAAAAGTCCTTCTCGAGTGCTTGAAGTGAACATCGCTTGGCCAGCCGGGTCAACCGCGCAGGGGTTGTTAAGCCTGTCGATCGGCCTCACTTGGGTCACGTCGGGAAATCGGCCAAGGTCGGCGCATGGCACAAATCGACTCCCTGTTCCCGACCAAAATTTATCGCGCCGCCCTGTCCGGCGCGAAGGCTCGGCGGCTGAACGACGACCTCCTCACCGCCTGCCGCTCGATCGCCAAGGACGATCGTGCCGGTCAAGCGTGGTGCCGGACCAACGCTTACGCCGGGTACACCTCATACTCTTCGCTCAACGATCTGACGATCCGTGCTCCGCAATTCGCCGAGCTTGAAAAACAGCTCGAGGCGCATGTCGCCGATTTCGCGCGTCACCTTCATTTCGACCTCGGCCACAAGAAACTTAAACTCGACAGCATCTGGATCAACATCCTCAAGCCCGGCGGCGTTCACACCGCCCACATTCACCCGCACAGCGTCATCAGCGGCACCTACTATGTCTCGGTTCCTAAGGGCTCGAGCGCCCTCAAACTCGAGGACCCGCGCTTGGGCTTAATGATGGTGGCCCCACGCAAGAAAGAGAAAGCCCCGCGCGACGCCCAATCCTTCGTCTATCTCGATCCGGCACCCGGCTCGCTCGTCCTGTTCGAAAGCTGGCTGCGCCACGAAGTCCCGCCCAACCGAGCCCGCCAAGACCGCATTTCCATCAGCTTCAACTACGCGTAAGCCGATGAGCGGCCAACCGTTCGAAATCGCCGCGCGCCGCATCCGCCACGCGCTGCAAATCATCCGATAACTTGGCGGCAGGCGTCACCTGGCGAGGCGCCGAGAATCCCGTCGACCGCTCGACCGATGCGTACCAAGCCGGCGCCCACACGCCGTCGCTTGCCCGCCGGCCCGCGGGCCAACTCAACATCCGTTCGGAAAATGCAATGCCCAGCGCCGCGCACAACGCACCCAACACCTTGCTTGGATTGCGCAGCACGTCGTAGGAATCGATCACCGGCGGCGCATGCCCCAAGCGATCGGCCTCGCGCTCGAACAACGCGCGCTGCTGCGGCACGCCGATATCGTCCAGCGTCGCCGTCCCGCGCACCTCGTGGTAGGACAGCAGAACGTCCTCCGGTGCGCGGATCAAAAACGCATTGCGCACACGCTCGGTCCAATCAAGTCCGATCGCAGGCAGCATGTGATGCGTCATATGTTTTTGATAGAAGACCGGCCGCCCATTGGGCACCGGCCCCGTCAACGCGTCGGCCACCACACGCCAATCCGTCGCCTGCGACGCCAGCACTTCCCCGCGCATCGGATGTTCGGCCCCTGTCGCCGCGAGATAGCAAGCGTAGAACGGCTCATCGACAACGGCGCAGTCCGGCCTGTTCTCGAACGAGCGCATCATCGCCGTCGAGATGTTGCGCGGACCCGACCACATCGCGATGCGAACGGCCTCGCTCATGGACGCGCCCTCGCCGCCTGCGCATCCTTTAGCCCGTCATAGAGCCCCCGCAGCCGCGCCGTCGCGGGCCCCGGCAACGCTATCGGCAAGTCCCGCCCGTCGATCGAACGCACCGGCGTCAAGCCGCCGAATGTGCCGGTCACGAATGCTTCCTGCGCGCGCGACACATCATCGAGAATGAAATTGCCGAGCGTCAATGGAATGCCGTGATCCCGCGCCAAGGCGATCACATTCCCCCGTGTCACGCCGTTGAAGCAGAACTCGCCCGTCGACGTGCACACCACCCCGTCGCGCACGAAAAAGAAATTCGTCGCATTGCAGCTCGACACGAAACCGTTTGGATCGAGCATCAACGCTTCGTCCGCGCCCTTTTCGATCACCTCGACCAAGGCGCGGATCAGATTCAACCGCGAATGAGAATTCAAACGCATGTCGAACATATGCGCCGGCGTGCAGCGGATCGACGATGTCGCCAAAGCCAAGCCGCGCGTAACGAGCGCGGGCGACGGTAATTTGTGTTCGGCAACGATGACGACCGTAGGCCGGCCCGCGGCATTGCGCGGATCCTGATTGACGGTCGACTTCGGCCCGCGCGTCGCCATCAACCGGATGTGCACGCCGTCCGACATCTTGTTGGCGTCGAGCGTCGTCCACAGCGCCGCCACGATCTCGCGCCGCGATAGTCCGATATTGAGCGCGATCTCCTTGGCGCCCCAAAACAACCGGTCGAGATGGGCGTCGAGAAACACGAGCGCCCCCTTGTGCAGCCGCACGCCCTCCCACACCCCGTCGCCGAGCACGAAGCCCGCATCGAAGATCGAAACCTTTGCCTCGCCCCGCGGCACCAGCGCGCCGTTGAGATAAACGAGCACGCCTTCGTTGCGCGGATCGGCGGCGTAATCTTGGCTTCCGGGCATCGAATACAACCTCAGATGGGCGTGAAAAACAGATTTAATTCCTGCCGCTACCTCTTCGCTGCATCTTGCGGCATTTTCGGGCCCTGGCTGCGGCGAATTCCGTACGCGGAGTATCGGAACAAAAAAGTGAGATTCGCAATCGTCAGCCCGCGAAATCGGAGGCCGATTTTGCTAACCTACGGGCAAATCAAATACGGGGGCCGAGTCATGCGCAAGAGCGTCCGCATTTTTTTGCTGGGCATCGCGGTGTGGGGCGTGCCCTTCGCCCTCGGCATGGCGCTCTTCCCGATTGTCGATGTCGAAAGCGCGCTGTTCGACTCGCTGATGTCCGTCGCGTTGGCGTTCTCCGCGACGCTGTTTGCCTATATCCACCTCAGCCGCTGCGCCGCCCCGACACTC
>JANOFM010000072.1:0-13882 GCA_031413635.1 Alphaproteobacteria bacterium
AACCTGCGCAGACCATGGGGGCGAAATAGGATCGACGGACGCGTAAAGACGTTGCTTTTGCTCGGCAAGGCTCACCGTTATCGGGCTGTCTGTATAGGTGCCAACGACAATGAAATGGCCCTCGCTGCCTAATAGGTAAGCGCGGCTCGGGGGGCGCCGGGCAACAGAAGCCCCCCACCATTATCGGCGCAGGTAAGCCACGCCGGCCGCCGCCACGCAGAGCGTACCCCCGATCGCCAGCGTATCCGGCGCTCCGATCTGGAGCGACAGCCAGCCCGCGATCAAGGCGCTGACCGGCATCATGCCGACGAACGCCATCACGTAATAGGCCATCACGCGCCCGCGCATGTCGTCGGCGATCGATCCCTGAATAAGCGTGTTGGTGGCGATCCCCATCGCCATCATGCCGAAACCCACCGGCACCAAGAGCACCCACGACAACCACAATATGCTCGACTGCGAAAACGCAACGAGCGACGCCCCGAAAAAGGCGGCCGCAACGAACGGAACGCGCGCCAAGACTTCTTGCGGTAGACGCGACACGCTGATCGCACCGATGAGTGCTCCCGCGCCGACCGCCGCCATCAGATAGCCGAAGAGGTCGGAACTGCCGTGCAACACATCGCGCGCGAACACCGGCATCAGCGTCACATAGGATGTGCCGAACAAACTCGAACTCGCCAGCAGCAGCAAAAGCGTGCGCGTTTGCGCGTGCGTCGTGACGTAGACGAAGCCCTCGCGCAAGTCGCTCAACGGGTGGCTCGGCTCGCGCGCCGGCTGCCGTTCGATGCGCATCATCGCAAGGCTCGCAAGCACGGCCACATACGACACGGCGTTCAGCGCCACACACCACCCTTCGCCGACGGCTGCCACCAGCAATCCGGCGATCGCGGGCCCAACCAGCCGCGCGGCGTTGAACATGACGGAGTTGAGCGCGATCGCGCGCGGCAGATCCGCGCGCCCGACCATTTCGATCGTGAAGGACTGCCGTGTCGGTACGTCGAACGCATTGGCCGTGCCCGACACCAGCGCCAACAGCACGATGTGCCAGACCTGCACGACACCGGTCAGTGTCAACACGGCAAGCGTGGACGCGCTCGCCATCATCGCAATTTGGGTCGCCAACAAAATTCGCCGCCGGTCGAGCCGGTCGGCGACGACGCCCGCGAATGGCGTGATCAACAACATCGGCGCCTGCCCCACGAACGCCACCAGACCCAGAAGGAACGCCGAATCCGTCAACCGGTAAACCAGCCACGACTGCGCGATGGCCTGCATCCAAAAGCCGATCAACGAAACCGACTGACCCGTAAAGAACAGCCGGTAATTCCGATGGCGAAAGACGCTGAGTAGCGCGCCGTCGCCGGCTATGTCGGATGATTTTTGCAACGCACGTGCAAGCTAAAGTTCGCACGCCAAAATGAAAAGAGCGCCGGCGTCGCACGCCAGCGCTCCCAACAACCCAAGCCGATCAGCGTTTCGCGAGCAGGTCGCGAATTTCGGTCAACAGCTTCACGTCGGCCGTCGGTTCCGGCGGCACGTCGGGCGCCGGCGGCGCCTGGCGCTTCAGCCGGTTGATACCCTTTACGGCCAGAAACAGCACAAACGCGATGATTGCGAAGTTGATGACCGCCGTCACGAACTTGCCCCACGCCAGAACGGCGCCTTGCTTCTTGGCCTCTTCGAGCGCCGTTGCGGTGACGGTTTGATTCAGACCCAAGAAATAGTTCGAGAAATCGACACTGCCGATCGCACCGATCAACGGCATGATCATGTCGCTGACGAGCGAACTCACGATCGTTCCGAACGCACCGCCGATGATCACGCCGATGGCGAGATCGACGACGTTTCCTTTGAGCGCGAATTCTTTGAATTCCTTCATCATGAGTTGGAGCCCTTTTTAGCCTCGCGGATGGCGCTCGCCCGATTCGGCGCGAACGCGGCCGCTACCTAGCACGCGAAAATTCGCCGGGCGAGTGGCTCACGTCTCGTTAACCCCTTGCATTCGTTCGAGGATGAAGGCTCGATGCGTCATCATCGCCATTCCAAGTTGAGCAAAGCAAATGACGCTATCGCCGGCACCGTTGTTCACGCCCTTCAAGTTGAAGAACCTCACGCTTCCCAACCGCATCGTCATGGCGCCGATGACGCGCTCGAAAAGCCCCAACCAAATTCCGGGACAGGATGTCGCTGCCTATTATGGCAGGCGAGCCGCCGGTGGCGTCGGCCTTATCATCACCGAAGGCGTCGCCCCCGATCACCCGGTGGCGCTCAACGACGCCAACGTCCCGAACTTCCACGGCGACGCGCTCGACGGTTGGGCAAAAGTGCTTAAGGCGGTCAGGGCCGAGGGCGGTCTCATCATGCCCCAACTTTGGCACACCGGCTTGATGCGCAAACCCGGTGCCGGACCCAATCCGTATCTCTTGGGCGTCGGCCCATCGGGTCTCGCCAAGCCCGGCAAGAAAGTCACCGAGCCGATGACGACAGCCGACATCGACGCCGCCATCGCAGGCTACGCCACCAGCGCCCGCCACGCTGAGGACCTAGGCTTCGACGGCGTCGAGATCCACGGCGCCCACGGCTATCTGATCGATCAGTTCTTCTGGGAAGGCACCAACGAACGCGCCGACACTTTCGGCGGCGATATGATCAAGCGCACGAAATTCGCCGTCGAAGTCGTCCACGCCATCCGCGCCGCCGTCGGCAGGGACTTTCCCGTTCTTTTGCGTTGGTCGCAATGGAAGCAACAAGACTACACGATCAAACTCGCGCCGACGCCGCAGGCTTTGGAAAAATTTCTCGACCCGCTGGTGAAGGCCGGCGTCGATTGCTTCCACTGCTCGACGCGCCGCTTTTGGGAGCCGGAATTCGACGGTTCCGACCTCAACGTCGCCGGTTGGACGAAAAAAATCACCGGAATGCCGACGATCACGGTGGGTTCGGTCGGCCTGAACGAGGAATTCATCGCGACTTACGGCGGCAAGCCCGCAACCCCGGCATCGCTCGATCGCCTGATCGAAATGTTCGCGCGCGGCGACTTCGATCTTGTCGCCGTCGGCCGCGCCCTGATCGTCAATCCGGCTTGGGCGAACTTGGTCAAGGAAGGCAAGTTCGAAGAACTGAAATCCTTCTCGCTCGAAGCCCTGCCGGTGCTGCACTGACGCCTACTCGCGCCCTTTCGTATCGAGCCACACCTTCAGCGGGTCCAATCGTGCCAATAGATCGGTCATTTCGGCCTCGCTCCACAAGGCGAACACGTCGCGATAGACCGGCACCAAGGTTTGGATGGCGCTTTCGTGCATCTCCAAACCCCTAGGCGTGATGAACAACCGCTTCGACCGTCTGTCGCTGGGGGAGGGAACGGCCCGTACATAGCGCCGTTCGATTAGCTTCTTCACTGTCTTCGTGATGCCGGGCTGCGGCTGTTGCATCGCCGAGGCAATGCCGCTGACGGTCCGCGCCTCGTTGGGCCGGAATGCGAAATGATTGAGCAGGATGAACTGGGGATAAGGCAACTTGATCGCCGTCAGCGCGCGTGCCGTCCGCGCATCCGACAATTGATTGATAATCCCGATCCAAGACAGGATGCGCCAAACCAGACGCACTTCGTTTTCGGTTGGCCGATTCATCGCTCCAATAGTCGTTAGACGCGCACGATGTCGTCAAGAGGCCGCCGCGGCGCCGGCTCGACTTGCGCCGCCCGCCCGAGTCTGAAGAACATCTGCACCGTGTCGCTCTCCGGCAGTCCTAGCGCACGCTTATGTTCGGCGAGCAGCCCGAGCATCTCCTTATATTCCTGCAAGGCTTGACTGAGCGGTTGCATGCCAAGGCCCAAACCGGTGGCGCTGAGATTGGCCCGCGCGTAAGCCGCACCCGAAGCAAGCTGTGCGCGCCGGTCGTTGGTCGCGGTGACGATCCAACCGAACGCCGGTGTGCTCGCAAGTGGCGTGTCGATGAGCGGGATCGCTTGGTCGCGCATGAACTGATCGCCCTGCAAACCCTTTTGCCTCGAGAAAAGCCCCAGCGCGTTCAGCCACCAGAATAGCGGACCATGGAACGACAACCCGTTTCGATGTTTGAGAATTTCCTCGCCCGTCACGCGATAGACTTTGACGCTCTCGTAATAGGTCGGATCGGTTTTGATCTCGACGTCCCACGCGCGCTTGGAGATGCCGCGCAACGCGGCGAGCCGGCCCGGTTCATTCGTCCAACCGAAGCGCACGGGAAGCCCCGCCATCGACGATTGAATGGCCGAGGCTTCGCCGCCCGTCACCGCCATTGCATCATAGGCGCTGCGATTGGTCCGCCGCTTCAACACCTGCGCGAACAACGGGTCGCGTGCGACGGATTGATCGGCAACGAACGCGACGCGGCACACCGGCTGGTCGCCGACGGCCAACTCCGGCCAATCGCCTTGCGGATACGTTGCGATCTCCGCGCGAAACCCTTGCTCCGCCGCCGCCATACGCAACAGTTCGAGAAACGCGCCGCAGCCAAGCGTAATCTGACGCGAATAGGGATCGGTTTCCGGCAGCAACCGCGTGCGGTCGCAGACGAACGTAATCGCGTTCGCTTCGCGTAGGTCGGCGATCCACGGCTGCATGTTGTGCGGGTTGGGAGCGAGCAAGGCATAGGACAAGGCCCGCACGCGCGGGTCACGCACGTTCGGCGCAGGTCCCTTCCACGCCTCGACCGCCGCCTCGGGCATCGGATCGCATTGCGTCAATCCCACACCGCCCGCCGCTAGAATAACCGCCGACGTTCCGGCAACTCGAAGAAAACCGCGACGCGTCGCCATTAGAACCTCCAATGATCCAGAAAAGAATCTAACCGAGCGCCGGCGCGACCAAGCCGCCCATGATGGCGACCATAGCCAGCGCCGAGATCAGGAAAAACTTCGGCCCCACGCCGTCCGCGCGCGTGCGCACCAGCGAAATGCCGCACATCAAAAGCCAGCCGAGCCAAGCCGCCGACGCCGGCGCCGACAACATACCGATCGCCTCGAACGGTCCGCCGAGTTGCTCGAGCGAACTGATGGCGATCGACGCGCCAAGCACAATCCCGATCAATCCGTAAGGCCAAGCGAATAACGGCCCGCGCAGCATCGCGACGCTGATCAACAAGGTCCATATCCCTTGCCCCAGAAAACCAAGATGCTCGCCCACCACCATGCCGGCGTAACGGTTGAGCAGGCCCTCCATCAGCGTAACCACGCCGCGCATTTCGGGCGTCGGAGCGGACGCCATTTGCTCGGCGAGATACGGCACCGCGATCGGCCACCGCATGAACCCCATCATCTGAAAGGCACCGGCCAAAACACCGGCCACCAAAGCGGCGACCAATATCGTGCTGCCTGGACGCGCGAAACTCTGATGAAACATCACGGCAAGCGCGATCTGCGTCAGACCCGAAAGCCCCATCATGTAGTAGGCCGGGACGACAATGGTCTGGTTCTGCCGAAACAGGTTGAGCCGCTCCTCCGAGGTCGCCCGCAAGATTTCGGGAAACGAGAACTGGTCGACGAGGATCAAAAATCCCACCGACAGCAGCGCGACGTGCGCGATGGTCAAACCAAACGTCACTCCATATTCGTGCCGGCGATCCACGCTCAATCTCCATATTCCGTGGAATGTACTTATACATTCCACGGAATATAATCAAGGGCAAATCGCCGGCGACCCCGAAAAGACGCAAGTCCAAGCCTTGCGAGCCGGGCGCCGCAGCGCTAAATCCATGCCATGGCGACAAAAGACTTCATCGGTTACCAGGCGCTGGTCGAAAAAGCACTGCGTTCTGTCGTGCGCGACGCCCTCAAACACGCAGCATCCGGCGGGGTCATGGGCCCCCACTTCTTCAACGTCGTCTTTGCCACCGGCGCCCCCGGCGTCCAAATCCCCGATTGGCTGCGCGAAAAATTCCCCGAGGCGATGAAGATCGTCCTGCAAAACCAGTACTGGGACCTCAAAGTCCACGACGACGAATTCGAAGTGTCGCTAAGCTTCAACAAGCTGCCCACCACGATCGTCGTGCCCTACGCGGCCTTGCTGCAATTCGAAGACCCGTCGCAAAAATTCCAACTGGGTTTCCAGATGCAACTGCCGCCGCAGGCCAAGACCGGCGCCGTGACGACCAAACCCGAAGCCCCGCCGCCGGCGACGGTTGAAACGCTGCCGCCGCCCGCCCAGGACGCACCGCCCCAGCAAGGCACCCCAGCTCAAGGAACAATCGTCAGCCTGGACAAATTCCGGAAGAAGTGAAAAGCACGCGGGAACTCGGAGACAACGCCATGACCGCCACCCGCAGCGAGACCGACACGTTCGGCCCCATCGCCGTTCAGGCCGACCGGTACTGGGGCGCCCAAACCCAGCGCTCGCTCGAGAACTTCAAGATCAGCGGCGAACGCATGCCGCTCGCGCTCGTCCATGCCTTCGGCGTCGTCAAAAAGGCAGCAGCAATCGCCAACGTCGCGCTCAAGGACCTCGATCCGAAGATCGGCAGCGCGATTTCGAAGGCCGCCGACGAAGTCATCGCCGGTAAACTCGACGACCACTTCCCGCTTGTGGTTTGGCAAACGGGCTCCGGCACCCAGACCAACATGAACGCGAACGAGGTAATCTCGAACCGCGCCATCGAAATGCTCGGCGGCGAGATGGGTTCGAAAAAGCCGGTCCACCCGAACGACCACGTCAATCGCGGCCAATCCTCGAACGACTGTTTCCCGACCGCGATGCACATCGCAACCGTGCTCGAAATCCATCGCCGCCTGATGCCGGGTCTGCGTCGCCTGCACGCCTCGTTGCTGACAAAGACGCACGAGTTCAAGTCGATCGTCAAGATCGGCCGCACGCATCTGCAAGACGCAACGCCCATCACGCTGGGACAGGAATTTTCCGGCTACGCCCGCCAAGTCGAACTCAGCATCGAGCGTGTCGTCTCGTCCCTGCCCCGCCTTTACCCGCTGGCCCAAGGCGGCACCGCCGTCGGCACGGGCTTGAACGCACTACCGGGCTTCGCCGAACGCTTCGCCGACGAAGTCTCGAAAATCACCGGCTACCCCTTCATCACGGCGCAAAACAAGTTCGAAGCTTTGGCCGCGCACGACGCGTTGGTCGAGTTCTCCGGTGTGCTCAACACGATCGCGGTCTCGCTGTTCAAGATCGCCAGCGACATCCGCTTGCTGGGCTCCGGCCCGCGCTCGGGCCTAGGCGAACTGATCCTACCGGAAAACGAACCCGGATCTTCCATCATGCCGGGTAAGGTCAACCCGACCCAGGCCGAGGCACTGACCATGGCCTGCACCCAAGTCATGGGCAATCACATGACGGTGACGATCGCCGGCAGCCAAGGCCACATGGAACTCAACGTCTTCAAGCCCGTGATCATTCACAACGTGCTGCACTCGATCCGCCTCATCGGCGACGCGGCACTCAGCTTCACCGATCATTGCGTCGCCGGCATCGAGGCCAACCGCAAACAGATCGACGAGCTGCTGCGACGCTCGCTGATGCTCGTTACCGCGCTCGCACCGAAACTCGGCTACGACGCCGCCGCCAAGATCGCCAAGACCGCCCACAAGAACGGCACCACCTTGCGCGAAGAAGCGATCAAAACCGGCCTGATCGACGGCCCGGAATTCGATCGCATTGTCCGGCCCGAGGATATGATCGGACCCCAGTGAGGAAACTTCTCAAGCGCTCCGTCACGATCGCCGGGCACCGCACCAGCGTGTCGCTCGAAGGCGAATTCTGGGATGCTCTGAACGAAATCGCGATGGAAAAGAAGCGCCCGCTCGCCCGCATGATCGACGAGATCGACAAACGCGAGGGACGCGATCAAAATCTGTCGAGCGCGCTGCGCCTCTACGTTCTGGCGTACTACCGCAAGTGAGGAAGAAATGGCCGACATCGTCAATTTAAACCGCGCCCGCAAGGCGAAATCCAAGACCGACGCGGAAAAAACCGCCGCGAACAATCGCGTTAAACACGGCACACCGAAGGCACTGCGCAAGCTGAGCGACGCCGAACGCAAGAAGGAGCAATCTCAGATCGACGCCAAACGCCTAGACGATAAGAAATGACGGCGGGCCCCTATTCCGGCCTCAAGGTCGTCGACCTCACGCGCGTTCTCGCCGGACCGTACTGCACGATGATGCTCGCCGACCTCGGCGCCACAGTCATCAAAGTCGAAGCGCCGGGTACGGGCGACGATGCGCGCCACATCGGCCCTTTCATCAACGGCAAGTCCGCTTATTTCATGTCCCTCAATCGCGGCAAACATTCCATTGCGCTCGATTTGAAGGCGCCCGACGGCCGCGCGATATTCGAACGCCTGCTCGGCGAGGCAGACCTTCTCGTCGAGAATTTCCGCGGCGGCACGATGGAGAAACTGAACTACGACTGGCCTGCGCTCCACGCGCGCTTCCCGAAACTGATCTACGTCGCCATCAGCGGCTTCGGCCACACCGGCCCCTATAAGGAGAAACCCGCCTACGACATGGTCGTCCAAGGCATGGGCGGTGTGATGAGCCTAACGGGCCATGCGGGCAGTCCGCCGACGCGCGTCGGCACCTCGATCGGCGATCTGGCAGCAGGTCTCTTCGCGCTCTCGGGCATCGGCGCCGCGCTCTATCACCGCGAACGCACCGGCGAAACGCAAAAGCTCGACATCGCCATGCTCGATTGCCAAGTGGCATTGCTCGAAAACGCCATCGCCCGTTACGTCGCCACCGGCAAAGCTCCGGGCCCGCTCGGCGCGCGCCATCCCTCGATCACACCCTTCGGCGCCTTCGCCACTGCCGACCAGCCGATCATCATAGCGGCAGGCAACAATCAGTTGTTCGAACGCCTGTGCGCGGCGATCGAATCGCCCTGGATCGTCAAGGACGCGCGCTTCACCACCAACGAACTGCGCAATCAAAACCACGCCGCATTGACCAGCGAAATGGAAGACGCCCTCAAAGCCAAACCCTCAGCCGCCTGGCTCGAAGCTCTCGACGGGGCGGGCATACCCTGTGGCCCCATAAACGACGTCGCCCAAGTCCTCGCCGACCCGCACGTCCTCTCGCGCAACATGGTGGTGACCATGGAGGACGAAGCCGCAGGCACCCTTAAACTCGCAGGAAATCCGATCAAACAATCCGCCTTCGCCGACCCTACGACCCGCCCTTCCACGCCCGCGCTCGACGGAAAAGGTGCGGATATCCGCGCCCGCGGCTTTAATGCCATAGCGGATTGAGCCGCCTTGGACATGCTAGGTTCGCGCTGAACCATGACCCAATCCCTGACCCAAACGCCCATCGCGGCGGAACCTGCCTATCTGCGCGGCCTCAATGCCGAGCAGCGCGAAGCCGTGCTCGCGCTCGACGGCCCCGTGCTTGTGCTTGCGGGTGCCGGCACCGGCAAGACGCGCGTTCTGACGACGCGCCTTGCCCATCTGCTCGCCTCGCGCAAGGCCTGGCCCAGCCAAATCCTCTCGGTGACCTTCACCAACAAAGCCGCGCGCGAGATGATCCATCGCACCGGCGAGATCATCGGCGGCATGGTCGAAGGCATGCCCTGGCTTGGCACTTTCCATTCGATTTGCGCCAAGCTGCTGCGCCGCCACGCCGAACTCGTGGGCCTCAAGCACAATTTCTCGATCCTCGACCAGGACGATCAATTGCGGCTTCTGAAGCAAGTCATCGAAGCAGCAAAGATCGACGACAAGCGCTGGCCCGCGCGCCACATCGCATCGCTGATCGACTCGTGGAAGAACCGGGCGATGACGCCGAAGGATGTGCCGGCCGGCGAATCCTTCGCCTACGGCAACGGCAAAGGCGCCGAAATTTACGAGGCCTATCAACAGCGCCTGAAATCGCTGAACGCAGCCGACTTCGGCGATTTGCTGTTGCATGTCATCACGATCCTGCGTACGCACCCCGAAGTGCTCGCCGACTATCAAAACCGCTTCACCTACATCCTGGTCGACGAATATCAAGACACCAACGTCGCGCAATATCTCTGGCTGCGCCTTCTGGCGGGAACCCGCCGCAACATCTGCTGCGTCGGCGACGACGACCAGTCGATCTACGGCTGGCGCGGTGCGGAGGTCGACAACATCCTGCGCTTCGAGCGCGACTTTCCGGGCGCCAAAACCGTGCGGCTGGAACGCAATTATCGTTCGACCTCGCACATTCTGGCGGCAGCCTCCGGCCTGATCGCCGCCAACAAAAGCCGCCTCGGCAAAACATTGTGGACCGAAAGCCAACACGGCGAAAAAGTCACCGTGCGCGGCGTCTGGGACGCGGAGGAAGAAGCGCGCCTGATCGCCGACGACATCGAACAGACCGCTCGCAATCGCGGCAAGCTGAACGACATCGCGATACTGGTCCGCGCCTCGTCTCAAATGCGCGCCTTCGAAGAACGTTTCGTGCAGACGGGCATTCCCTATCGCGTGATCGGCGGCCCGCGCTTTTACGAGCGTCAGGAAATTCGCGACGCCCTCGCCTATCTGCGCGTCGTCGCCCAACCCGACGACGATCTGGCGTTCGAACGCATTTTCAATAAACCCAAGCGCGGCCTCGGCGACGCGGCGTTGCAGTCCGTGCATAAGATGGCGCGCGCACTGAAATCGCCGCTGCTGCACGCGACACGCGCGCTGATCGAAACCGATGAAGTGGCCGCCAGAACGCGCAGCGCGCTCCGCGATCTCGTCCAGTGCTTCGCGCGTTGGTCGGATCAAGCGACCGCGCTCTCCCATGTCGAACTCGCCGAAATCGTGCTCGACGAAAGCGGCTACACCGCGATGTGGCAAACCGATCGCTCGCCCGAAGCGCCCGGCCGTCTGGAAAACTTGAAGGAACTCGTCCGCTCGATGGAAGACTTCGACTCCCTCGGCGGCTTCCTCGAACACGTTTCGCTGGTGATGGAAATCGAGCAATCGGAATCGACCGACAAGGTCACGATCATGACCTTGCACGGCGCCAAGGGCCTCGAGTTCCCCACGGTCTTCCTGCCCGGTTGGGAAGAAGGCCTATTCCCCAGCCAACGCACGCTCGACGAAAGCGGCCTGCAGGGTCTTGAGGAAGAGCGCCGCCTCGCCTATGTCGGGATCACCCGGGCGAAGGAACGCGCCAAAATTTCCTACGCCGCCAACCGCCGCACCCACGGCATGTGGCAAAGTGCCATGCCGTCGCGCTTCATCGGCGAATTGCCAACCGACGCCATCAACGTCGAAAGCGATCCTGGCCTGCCCTACGGCAATTCGAATCTCTCGACAGCGCCCGCCTTCGACAGCGGCTATTCATCGCCCGGCTGGCAACGCGCGCAATCGCGGCGTGGCGAAACATTCGGCTCGCGGCCCGCGATCGAGGCGCAAGCCGAACTGGTGGCGACCTCCGACCCCGCCGCCGAAACCTATCAACGCGGCACGCGCGTCTTTCACCAAAAGTTCGGCTACGGCCGCGTCACAGCCATCGACGGCAACAAACTCACGGTCGACTTCGACAAGGCCGGCGAGAAGCGCGTCATCGCAAGCTTCCTCGCGCGGGCGTAGCCGATGCCCGTTTGCTGGAAAGCCCGCGCCGTATTGCCGAAACGCGAAGCGCAACACCTAAGCGACGCCCTGGAAGAACTCGAGCCGTCGCCGGTCGTGGCCGCGTTCGAACTCGGCGAGCGCGGATTGTGGGAAGTGGAGGCCTTCTTCGCCGCCGCCCCGGACGAACATGACCTACTCACCCGCTTCGGCGTGCCGATGCGCGTGATTCCGATCGAAGACGAAAACTGGGTCGCCCGCGCCCTCGACGGCCTGCCGCCGGTGCGCACGCAACGCTTCTTCATCTACGGCGATCATTCGGCGGGCGAGGTGCCCGCCAACGCCATCGGCCTAAAGATCGAAGCATCCTACGCCTTCGGCACCGGCCACCACGGCACGACGCGCGGCTGTCTCCTCGCCTACGAGCAACTAGCGAAGCGCCGCACGTTCAAGAACGCGCTCGACCTCGGCTGCGGCACCGGCGTCCTTGGGCTGGCCTTCGCACGTTCGACGCACCGCCCCGTGGTCGCCACCGACATCGACCCGCTCGCCGCAGATAAAGCAAAAGAAAACGCAATCCTCAACCGCGCCGCGCCTCACATGCGCATCTCCGACGGCGACGGCTTCCGCAGCGCCTACATCGCAGAAGGCGCGCCCTACGATCTGATTTTCGCGAACATCTTGGCCGGTCCGCTCGTCAAGCTCATGCCCGGCATCCGCCACCACCTCGCCCCCGGCGCCAACGCGATCCTGTCGGGTCTCCTCGACGACCAAGCGAACGCCATCACAAGCGCCGCACGCGCGCAGAATTTGCGCCTGATCAGACGCAGCGCCCTTGAAGGCTGGGTGACTTTGATTTTGGAGCGCCCCAGGGCCAATGATCGCTGATACTTTGTAATGAACTATTTCGCCGCGACGCTCCTCGGCTGTGTATCGCTCACCGGATGCTCGAGCTGCAAGCGGACCAACTCTGACGCATTGCGCCCATAGCGCCTCGCTATTCCATCAAGCGCCACGCTTAAGGCACGCGCGGACTCAGCGCCCACCGTGACCGCCAGCACAACATCAACCTCCGTCTTGCCCAGCACGCCATCGGGCACAAGTGTTATACCTTGCGCCGTGATCACGGGTCCGCCGGCAGAAGCAAGCGCAACGGCATGCGACGTGTACGTCCGCGAATAGACGTCTGCCGTAAACGCTAGCGCGATTTCATCAATGCCGGCCGCGACCGGGATGCCGATCGTCTCGTGCCGCCAGAATGACAAACTGTTCGCAAGCACCACCCAAACGTCGCCGCGCGTCAGATGAAACTGTCCGCTGTCGTGCGTCGCATCCCATCCCGCAACACCGACCTCGCGCGCCAAGGCGTCGGCACGTTCGCGTCCACCGATCGCAGCGACGATCGCAAGCGAAATCGGCAGAGAAGCACTAACGCCCGTGGTCGTTACGACGCCGCGGTCGACGACGAACCGGCGGTCGCGCGCATAGCGCATCGTCGGATCCGCCGCCCGAACATCGGCAAGCGCAAACCAATGCGTCGTCGCCGCGCGCCCGTCGAGCAAGCCGGCATTGGCCAGCAACCGCGCCCCTTCGCAAACGCCGACAATGATCGCACCGCGTTTGGCCTGCGAGTTTATCCAAGCAAGGACTGCTGGGTTGTCGCTGCGATGCATAGCCGGCACGATCACATAGTCGGCGCCGTCGGGATAACGCTGATCGAACGCCGCCACCGTTGTTTCAGGGCGAATCGTAAGCGCCGGCATCAAGATGACCAGCCCGGGCGTCATCGCCACTGCAAACACATCGGCCACGCCCGAACGTTTGATCAAACCATAAGGAATGAGAAAGTCCGTCGTTTCGGTCCCGTCATTTGCGGCCAGCACCGCAACAACGGGCCGCGCGCGTTTGGGCGGCTTCAACGCCATCAGCGTCGCGTCGGCTTCAGCCGCGCTGATCGCAGGCTGCGCCGCCGCCGCATTGCGCTGGCCCGGCACCAACATGAAAACAGCCGCAACCAAAGCAACCGCAATCGCAACGACCGCGACAACGCCGAAGCGCAAGAATTGAAAGCCCAAGCCGCGCACACTCATGACGCGCCCGCCTTCTGCCGCGCGGCCACTTCGTTGATCACCTTCTCGCGCGCGCTCACGAACGCTTCGAGCTGCTTCTTCACCTTGGCGACCATCTCCGGACCCGCGCTCTCCGGCGAACCGGAATTGAACGGTGGCTGCGGGTTGTATTCGAGAAACAGTTGGATCGTCTTTGCCGCTTCATCGCCCCAAATCTCGGCCACAACCGTCAGCGCGAAATCGATGCCCGCCGTTACCCCGCCGCCGGATATGCGATTGCGATCCTTCACCACGCGCGC
>JANOFM010000073.1:0-7828 GCA_031413635.1 Alphaproteobacteria bacterium
ACGGCGCGACGCGCGGACGCGTACTCGGCCGAGGCCGCTTCACGAGCCAACAGCTGACCTTCCTTGGCCTTAAGTTTCGACTCGCCGATGCTGCGCGCAGATTCCGCGTTCTTCGGCAGTCCATTCCAACTTACGCCGGAAGCAATGCCCATCTCGATCACCCGACGCTTTCCTGTTCGTGGCGCTGGAACCCGAATTGCCCGGATTTCGCGGTGCGAGTATGCAGAAAGTGCGCGATATGGTTCTTCAGTTGACCAGTCTTCGCCAGACCTGCGAGTGGAAATGCCTGTTTGAGCATTTCACGTTGGACATCCGCAGCCAGTGAGTCCCACCGCATGATGACGGCCGCTCCCAAACACTCCAGAATTAGGTCTTCCTCACTAAGGCTGACGTCGATCTTCAATAGCTCAGGTTCGCCGCCGTTCGTCCCGTTCGATGCACTTCCGTCCGCCTGATATTGGAACGCCATGATGGCTCCACCTTCGTTGTCCCACCGCGCGATGGCGGCGGCATTTCGCGCGAGAGAAGAAGCCCGGGAGAACGCACTTCCGGGCCCGATTGAATCCGCCATCGGTCTTTACGAGTAAAACATGTCGTATTGCACTTGGACGATCTCGCCCGTGTACTGGTCGATGAGAAGCGCGTCGGGTCCATAGCGCACCCAAATGTACCCGGGAGGCGGCGAAAACAGGCCGTACACCAGCAAATTCGTCAGCCAGAAATTCCGCACATAGTAGTGACGCGGCAAATGCTGACCGTAGTTCCAACGGCGGTACGAATAGCCGTACGGTTGGCGATAACTTCCAACCCGGAAGCGATGCGGCGCTTGGAATCTGCGATGATATCTCCTGACGTCCGCGCGACGGCGGTCGTCGTTGCGCACCGTCGGGTGATAGTTGCGGCGATCGTCGTTGCGCACTGCCCGATTTCTCTCGCGGCGATCTTCGACCTGATCGTTGCGACCGCGCCGTCGGTCGTTCGCACGTTCGGCGTTTTGCTCTCTTCGGCTGTTCGCGCGTTGCCGTTCGACGTTTCGCGGCGTGGGTTGCGCTACGGGTGCAACCGCGGGCGCTTGCTGCGGTGCGGCCTCGGAGCCCTTTTGCTTGTTGCGCCGACCGTCACGACCGTCTTGCTTCTTCGAGTCGCGATCTTCGTAGGCAGCGTTGTCGTTGTTGCGATGGTCGCGACCGTCCGGCGGAGCGGCGAGAGCTTGCGCACCGGCGAGACCAAGCCCAACCGCGAGGGCCGCGACGCGTGTCGCCGTTAGCATCTTCATATTTTTTCCTGCATTTTTCTTGAAAGACGTGGCTGCGAGCATGCGCGCCGGCGCGGCTCACAAGGGAGGATCGCGTCGGCTTCTGCGCATCGCAGTACTGGTGACAACCCGTGGCGCGCCGATTGGTTGCGGGGCGAGGCGGCGTTCAACGCCGCCGGAAGAGGACTACCAGGCCGGGGTTCTCGCAACCGGGTGATTGGGCGTTGCCGGCGGCGATGCGATCACCAACGCGAGACCCGACACGGCAACCAAGATCGCCATCGCGATCACACCGGCTTGAACGATTTCGGAAATCGGCATGCCGATAAATCCAACGCAGCCGAGCGTCAATCCGACGATGGTGACCAGCAAGAACATGCCCGCCCACAAAAGACTTTGCATTGGGTCCTCATTGAGGCGCAGCCGAAAATGCCGGTATGGCGGATAATCAGTGCTGTCGTCCCTCGCTTGTGGAAACGTGCACCGGCCGCTTGAGTTGCACGGTATGCTCATTTCGCCGCGCCCAGACCGCACTCGCGGCAAAAATAGCTCATTCGCCCTGCCCCGGCTTGCGGCGGGGCATGCAACTTATTTGCCCTGGCCGCGTTTTCACTACAAGCGGCGCTCGCCGAACGTCGCGTTATTCGGCCGGCACGACCAGCCCCTGAAAGACAACCATGATGAACAACATCGGAGTGCTATGCGCCGCCGCTATCGTGTCGGCGGGATTTCTGGCTGTTCCTGCTGAGGCGCGGGATCGTTCGGATCGCAGATGCGGCCACGCCGTCCAGTTGGATTCTAGAATCGGCGCCAGCGTCGGTTCCATCGTCGGCAACGCGGTCGCGCCAAACGCCTGCGACGACGCCTTTTATTACGATCGCGCGCATTTCGACACCGTACACTATGGGCGCCCCACGTCGTGGCGCAACCCCAGTACCGGCGTCTTCGGAAACTTCCGGATCAACCGCACATACCAGGACAACGGTTACTGGGAACGCGGCGTTTGGCGTTCCTCCCAGGGCACTTATCGGCGGACGATGTGCCGGGAATATACCGAGACCTACTATCGACCGGTGCGCTTTTCCGAAACTCACGTCGTCTGCCTCGACGGCGACGGAAGCTGGCGCGTCGTCGGCTGACGCCTGAGGACGACGCGACGCGCTATGTCTTGGGTCCCAACGCTCGCAGCAAGGCCGCCTCGACCTCGCGGCGCGAATAGGGTTTGGCAAGAATTGGGTGATTGCGATAGGCCGGTAAAACGCCATCCACGCCGTAGCCGGTGGCAAAAACAAACGGAATGCCGCGCCGGATCAGTTCGTCCGCGACCGGATAAACCGGCTCGCCGGCCAAGTTCAGATCGAGGATGGCGGCATCGAAAGCTTGCGCTGCAATCAAGTGAATGGCCTTGCCAATGCGCGAAACCATCGCCGATGTGCACCCGAAATCCCTGACGATGTCACCCAGGTCGAGTGCGAGAATCATTTCGTCCTCGACGATCAGAACATGCCGGCCGGCCAGCGGCGAAACGGATCCGGTTGGAGATGCGTCACTCATGCGCGCGTCGCCGCCGGCGGCAACATCACATCGATGCAGCACTGCACGCCAGTTGGTTTGAAGTCGAGGTCGATCGTTCCGTCCAACTGCAGCGGCAAGCCCTCGGTGATAAGGCGTGTGCCGAAGCCCTTGCGCCGGTTCGCCGCTATCGGCGGGCCGCCGGATTCACGCCAAATGAACTTAAGCGCCCGTCCATTGCCTTGCGCCGGGGCGGTCCATGAAATATCGACCCGGCCGGTCCCATTCGACAGCGCCCCGTATTTCGCCGCGTTCGTCGTCAGTTCGTGGACCGCCATACCGAACGCAAGCGCCATATTGGGTTCGAGCAGCAAGTCCGTGCCTTCCACCGTCCATCGCGGCTTTTCGGTTTGATAGGGTGCCAATTCGGTCAGCACGACATCGCGCAGCAACGCCCCGTGCCAGTCCGCTGTCTGCAGCAAGGTGTGCGTCCCCGACAGGGCTGTGAGCCGCGCCATGAACGCCGCGCGATAGCCGTCGACCGTCGTCGCGCCCAGTGCGGTCTGCGATGCGATCGACTGCACGGTCGCCAACGTGTTTTTCACGCGATGATTGAGTTCATGGAGCAATAGCTCGCGGTGGGCCTCGGCACGCTTGAGTTCGGTGATATCCAAGACGATCGCCAGGGCGCGGTCTACGTGCCCCTCTGCCACGATCGGCGACACGCTGTGGTGAACCCAGATCGACGATCCGTCTGGCCGCACGAAGCGCTTTTCGAGCTCGAAAGGCGTACCCTCAGCGATCAGCCGCTCGAACATGATCTTGTCTTGAGGCAGGTCTTGCGGATAGGTGATGTCCTGCATGCGCAAAGCGTACAGTTCCTTCTCCGAGCGCCCGGCAATGTTACAGAACTGCGGATTGACCAGCGTAAACCGCCCCTCAAGATTGGTTTCCGCGACCCCGGCCGTCGCCTGATTAACGATAGCCGCCAGCCGGCGCTCGCTCTCTTTCAATGCATTGTCGAGCCGCTTGCGGTCGGTGATGTCGACGAAAGTGATAACGACGCCGTCGATCACTTCGGCGACGGTGCGGTACGGCCGAATGCGCATTATAAAGACAGAACCGTCGCCGCCGATGCGAACTTCGCGCTCGACGACGTCCAGCGTGCGCAGAACGCTCCGCGCGTCGTCTTCGAGACCGGCATAGTTCAAGCGGCTGACGAGTTCGGTAACCGGCCGGCCTTGGTCGCTCTCGCGCAGATGGATGAGCTCCACCATGCCCGGCGTGAAACTCTTGATGCGCAAATTGTTGTCGAGAAAAATCGTCGCGATCTTCGTACTGTCGAGCAGGTTCCGTATATCGCTGTTCAGCCGGCCCAATTGCTCGTTCTTGTCGGACATCTCGGTATTGCTAATGCGCAACTCCTCGTTGACCGACTGCATTTCCTCCTTGGCCGTCTCCAGTTCCTCGTTCGAAGCCTGCAGCTCTTCGTTGACGGATTGATACTCCTCGTTAGAGGATTTCATCTCTTCGGTCGTCGTCTCGAGTTCGTCGATCACCTCGCGCAGCGACGCCTTTGTCTTTACCAGCTCGTGTTCCAAGTTCGCCACAATGCCGGCGGCCTTAGGTGCGCGCCCTCCGACGGCACGCGCGCGGTCCACATCATGCTCGATGGAAATGCCGCGTCCATCTCGAAACGCTACCATCAGGAGCGAGGATTCCGGACCCGCTGTGGCAAGCGGTTCAACGATCACGGTAACCGTACTCCGGCGGCCATCCATCACGACGGTCAGGGTTTCGGTCACCGTTGCTTTCCGTTGCGCGCGAGCGGCACGAATTGCAGCGCGCACCGCCGGACGCAACGACTTACGCAGAATCGCAAACAAATCCAGACTGGCAACGCCCGCAGACGGTTCCAAATGCCGGCTGACTTCACCGCCGGAGAAGCGGACAATTTGAGACTCGCCATCGATCACGACATAGGGCGGAGAGTGTTTCGCAATAATTCGCTGGGCGCTCCGATCGATTGTGTCCTCGCGGTGCGATCGATCCGTGACTTGGGTCAAGCGCAAATCGTGAGCGGCTGGAAAATCCGGCAGTCTCGGTCGCGGCACATCGCGCCGTTCGAAAATACGGTGCTTCTTATTGACCGGTGCAAACAGTGCGGCGTTGCGCATAATACCCTCGGATGATCCGAGGAACAGCACCCCGCCCGGTGCCAGCGCATAGTGGAAATTGCGAATGGCGCGGTCCTGCAAGTCGCGATCGAAATAAATCATGACGTTGCGGCACGACACGAGATTCAATTTCGAGAACGGCGGGTCCTTGATGAAACTGTGCGTTGAGAACACGCACATCTCGCGAACATCCTTGGTCACACAAAAGTCTGCATCGATAGGCGTAAACCAACGCTTCAACCGCGCAGGCGAAACGCCTTTCAGCGGGCCGTGATATCGCCCGGTGCGGGCGCGAACAATCGCACGATCATCGACATCGGTGCCGAATATCTGAATATGAGGCGCCGCTGGAAGCTTTGCCATTGCCTCCTTGAACAAGATTGCGATCGAATAGGCTTCCTCGCCGCTGGAGCAACCGGGCACCCAAACCCGGATCACGTCGCTTGCAGCCTTGTTCGCCAGCAAACTGGGAATGACCGTGGTCTGCAATGCCTCAAAAGCCAACGGGTCTCGGAAGAATTGCGTCACGCCGATCAAGACTTCGTGGAACAGCGCTTCAGCCTCGCGCGGTTCCTTTTTCAAACGCTCGATGAACTCGGAGACGCTGCCGATTTGAAGCAATTGCATGCGCCGCTGGACGCGCCTGGCAATCGTACTCTCTTTGTATTGGCCGAAATCCTGACCGACTCCTTTCCGTAGAATGGAGCTGATGGTCTTCAGATGTTCGGTCATATCCGTGCGCGTGCCGTTGGCATCTTTCTGCCCCGCGACCTCGATCAAGTGCGCGCGATGCGCGATCAACCGCGCGGGCATTTCTTCCGCCGGCACGACGAAATCGACGAGACCCGTGGCCGCCGCACTGCCCGGCATACCAGCCATCGCGTGGTGATCGAACTCGGCTTGGGCCATCGTCAACCCACCGCCCTCTTTGACGGCCTTTAGGCCGACCGTTCCATCGCTTCCCGTTCCGGAAAGCACGATGCAAACGGCGTTCTCGCCTTGATCGTCCGCCAACGACAGGAAGAACGTATCGATCGGCCGGCGCAACTCGCGCGGCGGCGCCGGCTTGGTTAGGCGCAGCACGCCACCGTTGATCGTCAAGGTCGCGTCGGGTGGAATGATGAAGATCGAGTTGGCAGTCAGCCGAATGCCGTCTGCGGCCTCGACCACTTTCATACCCGTTTGCTTTCCAATCAGACTGACGAGCATGCTGTCGTGGTGCGGGTCGAGGTGCTGGACCAAAACGAACGCCATGCCGTTGTCGACAGGCATGTTGGCGAAGAATTTCTTGAACGCGGTCAGCCCACCCGCCGAGGCACCGATGCCGACGACGAGAGGCGCGCTTCCGCTAGAGAGCTTCTTCGACACTTGCGTTCTTTCCGGCACTCGCGCGACGGACGATACCGTCAGGTCAAATACCTTGGCGGCAGGTGCCGCCGTTCGGACACTGCGTCAACGCAACGGCATCCGCATGCCCATCAGTTTTGGTGTAGCACCCCAAACCGAAGCGTCGTGCTTCGCGCCAATCAAGACGGTGCTCGCCCCCAAGGGAATTTCGGCTTTTCTAGCAGTCATGGGCTTCCCGCGCAATCGACACCATTTCTGCGTGTTTATCTGCAGGGGAACTTTTGGGCTCCTTTTGCGTTTACATGAGGAATGCGTTTGACCCAGTCGTCTCGGGTTAACGGTTCTCAAAAAGCTAGGAGTTGATTCAATGGAAAGTAGATCGCAAACCAACACGCTGTTGCTCATTATCGCAGGCGTTCTGGTCGCAGGCGCGGCATTTTATTACTACGACAACTACGTCGAACCGCGGAACGACGGACCGATGGAACGGGCGGGCGAAAAGCTCGACAAAGCCATCGACGGCAACTAGTTCACGCAAAATAGGAACGCAACATGCCTCTCATTCAACTGGTCGTCGCGCTGATCGTTGTCGGCGTTCTGCTGTGGGCCGTCAACACTTATATCCCGATGGACAGTAAGATTAAGCAGATCTTGAACGTCGTCGTCGTCATCGCGGTGGTCCTTTGGCTGCTGCAAGTCTTCGGCGTGCTTGGTGGCTTCGGCAACATTCGCATCGGCAACTAAATCCACGAGTACGGTCGAAACTGACTCTTCCAATCCATCGCTCGTTCAGCGCCTTAGCTGCTGAACGGGCGATTGGCGTGAGGAATGTCGGTCGCCTCGTCGTGCTCGGAATTTTAGGCGGCGCGAGCCATTCTCGAAAGAGCCAATAGAGCCACCGCACCAAGCGCTGCCGTCGCGATGACGCTGATCGGGCCGGAGCCTATTGAGACGCCCAGTTCCGTCAGCAAGCCTCCGACGGCAAACGCACCGATGATTCCGATGACAATATTGTCGCCGACGAGGCCGCCCCACCGGCCCTTGACAATCGTTCCAGCGATCAACCCTGCAACAGCGCCCACAACCAACCAAATCAGTAACATATCGTCGGACATGATGGTCTCCTTGCGTGCTCGTCCGTCGCGAAGCATCGCCGATAAAATGTCGGGACTATCGGGTGGGCCGGATCTAGCGGCGGTATCTGACTACCGATCGCGCATAAAGGCGGCTCGTGTATAGAACTGCCGCGTGACCAGAAGGTTCCATCGCCGACCGCGCTAAACTTAACCAAGTCGCCAACAGCGGCAAATTCAGCCAAATCGGTGCAAAAGCGTGCGCGTCGTGAGTGCCGGCATCGGGGGCGACGATTTATTGCTTCATGCGTGCAACCAAATGCGTCCGGGCGCGCTATATTTAGCATAGGCAAGTCGCGGCGAACGCGGTCGTCACCGCACGCGAGGACTCCTTAAGAATGCTCCAAGATGCGAAAGCTGCTCCCGGCCCGGATGACGACTTTCGCGCACGCTTGGTCGAGCTC
>JANOFM010000074.1:0-15850 GCA_031413635.1 Alphaproteobacteria bacterium
CTCGAACGTGATCCGCCGCGCATTCGACAAGCCTGGATAAGCCCGGCAGGCGGCCAGCAGTTCCTTGATCGGATACTTCTTGTTGAGCGGCACGATCACGTCCCGCACCTCGTCGCGCGGCGCGTGCAGAGAGATGGCCAGCATCGCCCCGATCTCCTCGCCTGCACGCTCGATCATCGGCGCAACGCCCGCCGTCGAAAGTGTGATCCGCCGCTTCGAGACCGACAACCCCTCGCCGTCCGCGATCACGTTGATCGCGTCGCGCACGTTCTCGAAATTGTAGAGCGGCTCGCCCATGCCCATCATCACGACGTTCGTGATCTGGCGCTCCTCCGAGTTGCGCCCAGCGCGCGGCCATTCCTTCAAGTCGTCGCGCGCGACCAAGACCTGCGCCACGATCTCTTCGGCCGTCAAATTCCGCACAAGTTTCTGCGTACCCGTATGGCAGAACCGGCAATTCAGCGTGCAGCCGACTTGGCTGGAAATACAAAGCGTGCCGCGATCTTCGTCCGGAATGAATACCGCTTCCACTTCGATGCCGGGCCCAAATCGGATCAGCCATTTGCGCGTGCCGTCGGCCGACACCTGCGCGGTCACCACTTCCGGCCGCTGCAACGTGAACGCATCGCCAAGCTCGCCGCGAAACGACTTCGCCAGCGTCGTCATCGCGCCGAAATCGGTGGCGCCCTGCACATAGAGTCCGTTCCACAATTGGTTTGCCCGCATCGACAAATGCTTTGGCTCGACGCCCATCTTGGCAAGCGCGCCCTTTAGGCCATCGCGCGTCAGGCCGATCAGGCTGGGTTTCGACGGACTGCTCATATCGGCGTTGCTTCTGTCCGATTCGGATAAAAAAAGGGCGGCTGGTTCAGCCGCCCTCGGGGTCTGAATGCGCTCAAGCTCTTATTTGCAGCCTTCCGCCACTTTGTCGAGGGCGGACGACAGTCCCTTCAAGGAGTAGGTATCGGTCGTCAAAGTGCCACGCTTCGACATGCCCTTAACCGTCATTTCCGAGTTGCCGCGCATGGCTGCGATCAGGCGCTGTTCCTGCACTTTCTCCTGAAGCCAGGCGCCGTCGGCTTTGGTGAAGAAGTTGAACTTGTCCGATCCCACTTGGATCGTCGCCTGAGCACCTTGCTTGAACTCGTAGCCGACGACGACCGAAGGCTCGTTGGCCAAACTGGCCTTGGGCCAAGTCGTAATCAGAAAATAAATGGGATCGCGCTTGGCGGTGGCGGGCTCTTTCGCTTGCGGTTGGGTGACGGCCCAGCAGACGGTTCCGCGTCCGTCGGAGGTCTTGTAGGCTTCCCAGACATCGAACGTGCCCAAAAGTGTCGGACCCGCTTGGGCGAAGGCGGCGGTGACGCCGAGGCAAAACCCGATTGTCGCAAATAGAATGCGGCTGAAAGAAACGCTCATCGAAGGTACCTTTGCTAGAAGCGACACACGCCTTGGTGGGCGGCCACCATACAGGGAGTAAACCTGCACGTCTCCAATGTGTCGCCTATATGGGGCGGTTTTGTGAAGCCCCCCAATGTAACGGTTCTTGCCTCGCCAATGTGGCGGAAAGTTGGATTCCCGTTCCAACCTCGGGTTTGCTAGGCTGCGCCGATGCAATCCGCTTCGCACGTTAAGACCTCCACGCCTGTTCGGCCTTCCACCGGCGACTGCGGCAATGCCGGGGGGGGCATGTGAACCCGGTCCTTGTCGAAGTCACGCGCGGCGTGCACGTCGAAAGCCGCCATCTCGGCGCGATCGCGGTTTGCGACGCGGCCGGAAGACTGGTGGCCGGGTGGGGCGATGTCGAAGCTGCCGTCTACCCGCGCTCGGCCTTCAAGTCGCTGCAAGCTCTGCCCCTGATCGAAACCGGTGCCACCGACGCGCTGCGCGTGACCGACGAGGAGTTGGCTCTCGCATGCGCCTCTCACAGCGGCGAGACGTTTCATGTCGAGCGCGTGACCGCTTGGCTCGAACGCATTGACTGCGTCGAAGGCGATCTGGCGTGCGGGCCGCATCTGCCGATCAATGATCTGGCGGCGCATGCCATGCTGCGCGCCGGCGATCGCCCTTGCCGCGTGCACAACAATTGTTCCGGCAAGCACACGGGATTTCTCTCGGTCGCCCGGCACATGCACATCGCGGTCGACGGTTACGAGCGGCCGGATCACCCCGTTCAGGTCTTGGTGCGCGAAGCGATCGCCTCGCTTTGCGATCTGAGCGCCGACAGCTTGCCTATCGGCATCGACGGTTGCGCGGCGCCCAACTATGCGCTGCCGCTCGCGCGCCTGGCGCGTGCGATGGCAAGGCTTGGCGACACCGGCTCGCTCGGCCAGCCCCGCGCGAAGGCCGCGCAACGCCTGGTCGACGCATGGAAGACCCATCCGCTATTGGTCTCCGGCACGGGCCGCGCTTGTGCGGATATGATCGTGGGTTCGCGAGGACGCACGGTGGTCAAAACCGGCGCCGAGGGTGTCTTCGTCGCAGTATTGCCCGAACAAGGATTGGGTGTTGCGCTCAAAATCGACGACGGCGCAACGCGCGCTGCCGAAACCGCGATGGCAAAAATCTTGACCCTCTTTGGCGCGGCCGACGACGATGCGCCGGGAATTGCCAAACACATCCGCCCCGCGGTCAAAACCTGGCGCGGCGACGTCGTGGGCGAGCGCCGAACGACGCCAGCCCTGGCCAGGCGTCCGGGCTAGTTCGGCTGCGATGCCGGCGTCGTCCGTGCCTTCGGCGGCAGTGCTTCAATCGAGTCGATCACGCAGCGATCCTGAAAGCCGTGTCGTCCCACGACGATCGCGTCGCCTTTGCTCAGGCAAATCCCGGGCCGTGCATCGACGCGCGCAAAAATCGCCCACCGCATCTCGCGGCAGCTGTTGAAGAATGTGACCTTATACCTGCGGCTCGGCGAGGTTGAGATGATCGCAGAGTAATCGTCGAGCTCCTTGAAATCATCGATCTGACTGACGAACGCACACGACGATCTGGGCTTCTGTGGCGCATCCTCGGCAAGGGCCGGTCCGGCCAGTGCCAGAATCGAAGTTGCGGCAAGCATGGCTCCAACGGAATGGCGCATGGTGGGCTCCTCGCGATCAAGAGTGACGAATGGTGCCATCTACGCCTGTCTGACTGAACCGCCGGTGAACGAACGTTCATGCCCGCTAACACTCTTGGCCTTTCAAACGGGCTCGCCTAACGTCGCGCCAACGCCATCGCCAACCGGAGAATTCTGATGAAAGCCATACTCTGCAAGCAATACGGCCCGCCCGACAGCCTTGTTTTGGAGGACGTTCCAAGCCCCAAACCCGACGCGGGCCAAGTCGTGATTTCCGTCAAAGCCGCGGGCGTGAATTTCCCCGACGTGCTGATCATCCAGAACAAGTATCAGTTCCGCCCGCCGCTCCCGTTCTCGCCGGGCGGCGAAGTCGCGGGCATCGTCAAGGAACTGGGCGCCGGCGTGACAAACGTCAAAGTCGGCGACCGCGTGATCGGCTCAACCGGCTGGGGCGGCTTCGCGGAAGAAGCCGTCGCCCCCGCCGCGCGCTGTATTCCCTTTCCCTCGAACATCGACTTCGTTCAAGCCTCGGCCTTCGTGATGACCTACGGCACCTCGCATCACGCATTGAAAGACCGCGCGCATTTGAAGGCGGGAGAGACATTGCTGGTCCTGGGCGCCGCCGGCGGCGCCGGCATCGCGGCGGTCGAGATCGGAAAGGTGATGGGCGCGCGCGTCGTCGCAGCCGCCTCAACGCAAGCAAAGGTCGATTTCTGCATCAAACAAGGCGCGGACGTCGGCATTGTTTATCCGGAAGGTCCGCTGGATCGCGACGCGCAGAAAAAACTCTCCGAAGACCTCAAGAAGGTCTTGGGCGGCGACGGGGCCCACGTGATCTACGACGGTGTCGGCGGCGACTACGCGGAGCCGGCTTTGCGCTCGATCGCATGGGAAGGCCGCTATCTCGTCGTCGGCTTCCCGGCCGGCATACCGTCGATCCCCTTGAACCTGACGTTGCTCAAAGGCTGTCAGATCGTCGGCGTGTTTTGGGGCGCCTTCACGGCCCGCGAGCCCCAGCGCAATCAGGAAAACCTGGCGGAATTGATGCGTTGGGTGAAAGAAGAAAAACTGAAGCCGACAGTGTCAAAGACCTATCCGCTCGCCCGCGCCGCCGATGCCTTGAACGACATGGCGGCCCGCAAAGTGATGGGCAAGGTCGTCCTGGTCACTGGATAGGCCCGCAACGCCGGACCACCGCACAAAAAAGGGGCCCTGTCGCGGGGCCCCGCTTTCTTGCGCCAACGCGCAATTTTGTTACGCCGCTTTTGGACGCCCGAACACAAAGCCAAAGAAGTTGGCCCAGAAACCGCTATTGGATGAGCGACGCTCATCTTGTGCGGCCATAAAATGCGGATATGCCCTAAACATGATATGCCTCTTTCTCTTCGTTCAATGCTTCTCTTGAGCCAGAATATGGCCTTTCAGCGGCGCGACTTCAAACGAGGAGTTTTCATTGAAATCATGAGAAAAAGTCATATAATTAATGCATGCAACGTCGGCTTCCCCCCTTGAACTCCCTTCGGGCCTTCGAATCCGCGGCTCGATTGCTTAGTTTCACAAAGGCGGCCGATGAATTGTCTGTCACCCAGAGCGCCGTCAGCCATCAGGTAAAGTCATTGGAGGATTGGGCAGGTCTCCCGCTGTTCAGGCGCGTCGGACGCCAGGCGGCCCTAACCGAGGCTGCGGCGAAGTTCTTGCCTGCCGTCACGGCGGCACTCGATCAGATCGCGCTGGCAAGTCGCAAGCTCAAAGCCTTGGACCCTGGCCAAGGCTGGCTCACCGTTGCCATGATGCCGTCCTTCGCCGGCAAATGGCTCGTCCCGCGCCTCGCCGACTTTCGTGCCAAGCACCCGGATATCGATGTTTGGATTGCGACCTTCGAACTTCAGGCGGGCGGACTGGGCGCCGACATCGATCTCGCCATTCGCTACGGCAAAGGCGACTGGCCGGGCCTCACGAGCGTCAAGGTCCTGTCCGAAGAACTATTCCCCGTCTGCGCACCGAAACTCGCCGCGCAACTGAAGGAACCGGCGGACCTCGTTCGCACAACGCTGCTTCACGACGAGATGCGCGAGGACTGGGCCATGTGGCTGCGCGCAGCCGGCGTCACCGGCTTCGACGCCACAAAGGGCCCCGGCTTCGACGATTCGGGCCTGCTCATCCAAGCCGCGATCGAGGGTCTCGGCGTCGCCCTCGGCCGCAGTGTCCTCGTCAAGGGCGACATTGAAGCCGGACGCCTCGTCCGCCCTTTCGCGACCGCACTGGCCGCCGAGTCCGCATTCTACCTGGTATACCTGCCCGAGACCGAGAACGCGCCGAAGATCAAAGCCTTTCGCGAGTGGTTGAGCGCAACCGCCGCGTCGTCTTAACGCGCGGGGCCTCGCTCAACCGGCCGCGATCATCACCTCGAGCCGCACATAGCTCGCCTCCATCCCGCGCTCCATGCCCGTCTGCAGCATGGCCGCGCGCGTCGCCTCGTCGGGCAGCGTCATGCGCATCGTCATCAGCGTGCCCGTGCCGTCCTTCTCGAACGTCGTCACGATGTGATTGTCGGGCGTCGGATCGGGCAGATGCATGCGCTCGACGTGAACGATGCGGCTGAACGGTTTCAACTCCACGAATTCGCCGGTCAGATAGAAACCGCCGCCTTTGCCGTCGCTCCATTCATAGCGGATCTTGCCGCCCGGCCGCGCCTCGTTGATGCAGACGGGCATCGTCCAACCGTCGGGACCCAGCATCCATTTTTGAATGAGCCTGGGTTCGACATGCGCGCGATAGACCGCCTCGGGCGCCGCCGCGAAACGCCGCGCCACGACGACGAACCTGTCGCCCTCGGTTTTCAATGTGAGTTTCGTCATCGTTTGTCCTTTCGCCTCGTCGCGTGTTTCTTCGCCCCCATGCCGGCGAGAACGCCATCGAGCCTGTCGTAGTTTGCAGCCAACGCTTTGCGCAGCATCGCGAGCCATTCGTCGATCGAAGCGACCGCGTCGGGCGCAAGCCGGCACGGGCGCTTTGTGCCCTCCACGCGCCGCAAGATCAGCCCCGCATCGGCGAGCACCTTCAGATGCCGTGACACCGCGGGCTGCGTCATTTCGAATGGCTGGGCGAGCTCCATCACCGTCGCCTCGCCCAAAGCCAGCCGCGCCAAGATCGCCCGGCGCGTCGGGTCGGCGAGTGCGGAGAAGGAGGCGTCGAGGTTCGGCATGGACATCAGTTCATTATATAAACAATGTATTATATAACGAAAATGTAATTGTCAAGCGCGTGGTGCACCCATCGCGTGGCGGCGGGCAAGTCTTTCTTGAAAATTCTGCGGAAATGTTCTAGTTTTGTTCAACTCGCCAAGTATTAGGGAGGGAGGCCATGAGTGTATTCCATGCGCCCGGGAAGGCGCGCCCGGCGCACGTGAAGAGAGCGACTGCTGGCGTCCATCACATGTGATGGCGCGTGATGGCGCGTGATGGCGCGTGATGGCAGATGTGATGGCAGAAATGGCGGAACTCCGCCGATGTGATGGCGTGATGGATCGGATTAGATATGTCGTTTGAACCAACGAAATCAGCGCGCGGGCGTCTCGATCAGAAGCGCCCGTCGCGCGGCTTCCCGATGACCGGCAGTGATATGCGCGCCGGCAACCGCGACGGCGGTCGCAAGTACGGTCGCATCGTCGGTGAAGCCGAGGCCCGCAATGGCATCCGGAATGACGTCGATCGGCAACACGAAATAGGCGACGGCGGCAAGCAAGATTGCCCGCGCGTGCAAGGGCGTCTTGCTGTCGGTCGCGCAATAGAACGCGGCCACCGCATCCTCCGCGAACGGAATGCGGCCCAGCGCCCGGCGCAGCTTGCGCCAAAATCGTTCGCGCACGATCCGCTCGTTTCGAGCGATGTGCGCCGGCAACAGGATCTCGCCTTCAAGCGGCGGCAATGTGTGATCTGTCATTTGCAGAACAACCAAAACCCTAGCGTCAACACGGCGCTGACCAAAAGACATGTGGTGGTGGGAGTATACCGGCGAAAGCCTCCGAATTCCACCGCGCTGGCCTCCGGCCCTTGGCGCCGCTATGTAAGCGCCGCCTCATTGTAGCAAAGGAAGCCGTCTCATGCAGCTCAATCGTTCCGTCACCGCCGTCATCACCGGCGGCGCTTCGGGCCTCGGTGAAGCCACCGCCCGCGAACTCGCCGCCGCAGGCGTTCGCGTCGCCATTTTCGACCGCGACAAGGCCAAGGGCGAAAAAGTCGCCGCCGAGATCGACGGCGTCTATTGCGAAGTCGACGTCACCAGCGAACAAAGCGTCCTCGACGGATTCAAGAAAGCACGCGCCGCGTTGGGCCAGGAGCGCATCCTCATCAACTGCGCCGGCACGGGCATCGCGATCAAGACCGCGAGCCGCAAGAAGGACACGAACGAAATCGTGCCGCATCCCTCGGAACATTTCGACCGCATTATCCAGATCAATCTCGTCGGCTCCTTCCGCTGCCTCTCGAAGGCAGCGGCCGGCATGCTGTCCCTCGAACCAGTGACCGAAGACGGCGAACGCGGCGTCATCATCAACACCGGTTCCGTCGCCGCCGAAGACGGTCAGATCGGTCAAGCCGCCTATTCCGCATCCAAAGGCGGTATCGTCGGCATGACGCTGCCCATCGCGCGCGACCTGTCGCGCGACGGCGTGCGCTGCATGACGATCCTGCCCGGTCTCTTCAACACGCCGCTGATGGCCGGCGCGCCGGAAGAATTGAAAAAAAGCCTCGGGGCACAAGTGCCGTTCCCCTCGCGTCTCGGCCACCCTTATGAGTACGCCAAGCTCGCGCGCCACATCTGCGAGAACTCGATGCTGAACGGCGAAGTCATCCGCCTCGACGGCGCCATCCGCATGGCGCCGCGCTAGACGGCGCTCGTCCATGGCGGCAAGATGACCCAGGCCTAGGGCGCCGAAGTGCCCAATGGGCGGTTTTCCACAGCTTGCTCCGCTGGCGGGGCGCAGTTAACTTTCGCGCCTCAAGATTCTATTCCTCCAAGGGGACATCCGAAAATGAATCGCACGGTTTTGTACGGCGGCATCGGCGCCGTCGTGGTGTTGCTCGGTGGGGCGGCGTGGTTGCTTGTCGGTGATCGTTTGGTCGGCTCGTCGTCGAATCTGGCAAACATCGAAGACCAGGGCCCGATCACACTCAATCAAGTCGACGTGATCACCGAACACGGCGCAAACGAATCGCCGGACGGCCGTACGCTGACCATCTCGTTCCCCAAATTCGAACTCAACGCCAAAAGCGGCGAGACCAAATCCGCTGTCTTCTCGACGACCTGGCGCTTGAAGCTCGCCGCCGATGAGCGTGCGCTCGTTGCCGTGGCTTCGGTTGGCGGCAGCATGCAGTCGGCCGCACCCGCGCCCGCGCCTGCACCCGAAGCAACTCCGGAACCTGCGCCTGCGGCAACGCCAGCCCCCGCGGATGCCGCGACGCCCGCGCCGGAACAGCCTGCCGCAACACCGCCGGCGCCCGCCGCGCCACCGGCGCCGCCGAAACCGGTTGCCGGCAACGGTGTGGCACGCGTCATCGTCACGATTGGCACCGAAACGACTGTGAGCGAATGGATCGACATCACCGGCGAAGGCGCCGACCGCAAATTGTCCAAAGCCGTTTCCTTTGTCGGCGCGTCCGGCATGCGCACCGGCAGCACGGTTCCTGTCACGGTAATGGTGGAACTCTCGGGCGGCACGACAGGCGACGCGACGGCGACGATTAGTGCCATCGATCTGAAGTTGTTCGCCGAGAGTGTGCCGCTTCCGACGGCCGAACCGGCACCGGCGGCCACGCCGGTCACGACCGATGCCGCTCCGGCGGATACAGCGACGGCGCCTGCGACACCGCCGGCCGACGCGGGAACAACGCCCGCTCCGGCAACAACGCCGACGCCTTAATTCAAGCGCGCCGCCTCATCCATGGCGCGGGCGAGTTCGATGTCCTTCGACGTCAGCCCGCCCGCGTCATGCGTCGTCAGCAGCACCGAAACGGTCTTGTAGACGTTCGACCATTCCGGATGATGATCCATCCGCTCGGCCACCAACGCCGCTTGGGTCATAAAGCCGAACGCCTCGACGAAGTTCCCAAACACGAATGTCTTGACGATCGCGTCGCGCTTGGCGTCGTCGGTCCAGCCGTCCAAGCTTTTCAAAGCCGCCGCGCGCTGCGCTTTATCGAATTTTGCCGTCACAACGCTCTCCCATTTCCATGTCGCCCTGGTCTATCTTGGCGCGAACAGGTTCGCTTGGCGAGGGTCGCATGACCGTGGAATCCCTTTTTGAATTGACGGCGCCCACGCTCGACGACATCGAACTCTTGGCGCGCGACACCTACGACCGCCTGCCCGAGGAGTTCCGCGCCCGTTGCGGCGAAATCGTCTTCCGGGTGGAAGACTTCCCCGACGACGATGTCATCGAAGAAATGGAACTCGAATCCCAATACGACATCTTGGGGCTGTTTCAAGGCATCGGCATCACCGAAACACAGGAAAGCGACCCAGTCCCGCGCGAACCCAGCATGGTGTTTCTCTATCGCCGCCCGATCCTCGACGAATGGAGCGACTCGGAAATTACGTTAGGCGACATCGTTACCCACGTTCTGGTGCACGAAATCGGCCATCACTTCGGCTTCTCCGACGCCGACATGGAGCGCATCGAAGCCGAGTTGACATAGCCGTCGAGCGGATAAGTTCTCTCGGCTCGATACAGACTGCCTCGCGCGGTCTGGTGACTCGAAAACAGCGAATACGCCCTTGCCGCAAACGGCCCGCTATCGAACAAATTATGCGCGGCCAGGAACTCATGGACCCGGGTGAGCGGCGCATCTTTCAAATAGGCCAGCGTCACATGCGGCGTATATTTTCGCGTCTCGGCCGGCCGTCCGATCCGTTGTAGCCCGCGCTCGATCTTCGCCGCCAAGTGGGTCAAGCCGGGGCAGGGCGCAACACCCGCCCACAACGCGTGTGGCTCGTTGCCGCCGAACTCGCCAACGCCTTTGAGCGTGAGTTCGAATGATGGACTGTGCAAATTGCTCAACACGTCATCGATTTCTCGGGCTGTCATCTCGTCGATATCGCCGATGAAACGCAATGTGAGGTGGAGGTTTTCCTGTGCCGACCACTTCGCGCCCGGCACGCCTCCCTGAAGCAACGACAGTCGCACCCGCACGCTTTCGGGAATCTCAATGGCGGCAAAAAGGCGGATCATCAAGTCTAAGGCGCGCAGTTGGGCTGCGCGTGATGCGCTTCGTCGATGGCTTTCGCCAACTCCTCGGTCCACTTCACATTGATGCTATCGATATTGGACTTGAGCTGCTCCATGGTCGTCGCACCGATGATGTTCGACGTGACGAACGGGCGCGTCGTCACGAATTGCAGCGCCATCTGCGCCGGATCCAAATCGAACCGCTTGGCGATCGAAAGATGCCGGTCGATGGCGGGGCCGGTCTCCGGCTTTTCATAACGCTGCAAACGGTTGAACAAAGCTTTGCGCGATCCCGGCGGCAACGCGCCGTTCTGATATTTGCCGCTCAAATAGCCTTGCGCCAGCGGCGAATATGCCAACAGACCGACTTGCTCGCGGTGCGCCACTTCCGCCAAGTCGATCTCGAAGACGCGGTTGATCAGATTGTATGCGTTCTGAATCGACTGCACGCGCGGCAGTCCCTTGGCCGTTGCATAGTGCAAAAACGTCATGCTGCCCCAGGCGGATTCGTTCGACAAACCGATCCAGCGAATTTTCCCGGCCGTCACTTGATCCTGCAGCGCGCCGAGAATCTCGTCGATGGGAACGGTCGAACCCTCAAGGTGCTTGTAGGCCAATCCTCCCGCGCCAAACATTGCGGCGGGCCGATCGGGCCAATGCAGTTGATACAAATCGATGTAGTCGGTTTGAAGGCGCTTGAGGCTCGCGTCGACCGCGGCTTTGATTTGTTGGGGCGTTTGCTCGGTCGACGCGCCGTCCGCGCGCAGCCAATTCATCGGGGAGCGCCCGGCAATTTTTGTCGCGAGCACGACCTTGGCTCTTGACCCCCGCGCCTTGAACCAAGAGCCGATGATCCGCTCGGTCGATCCTTGCGTTTCGGGCTTCGGCGGCACGGCATACATCTCCGACGTATCGAAGAAGTTGATCCCCCGTGCAAACGCATAGTCCATCTGCGCGTGGCCGTCGGCCTCGGTATTCTGTTGGCCCCAAGTCATCGTCCCAAGGCACAGCGCCGACACTCTAAGCCCTGTGCGTCCAAGTTCGCGCTGCTCCACGAAGTCCCCGCTTTGAAATTGAATGAGTTGGAAATTAGTCTGTGACGTTGGCTTGCGGCTTCGCCTTGATCTGTTCGATCAGTTTTTGTGCGTAGGGCAAGATACGGCGAACGATGATCTGGGTGCCCATTTCGTTGGGATGAATCCCGTCCGCTTGATTAAGCTTCAGATCGGCCGCGACGCCTTCAAGAAAGAACGGATAAAACAGCACATCGTGCTTCTTCGCGAGTTCCGGATAGAGCGCGTCGAATTCCGATGCGTATTCGGGACCCAAATTGCGCGGCGACTTCATCCCCGTCAGCAACACCGCGATGCCGCGTTTCTTGAGCGCGCTCAAAACCGCATCCAAGTTGTTGCGCGTTTGCGCGACCGCGAGACCTCTCAGCGCGTCGTTCGAGCCTAGCTCGACGATGGCACCGTCGAATGGCTCGGCAAGCGTCCACTCCAGTCGCGCCAGGCCTCCCGCCGAAGTGTCGCCGGAAACTCCGGCGTTGATCACCAGAATGTCATATCCTTTGGCCTTCAGTCGCGCCTGAAGCACCGCCGTAAATTCTGTGCCCGGCGCCAGGTTGTAGCCCTGTGTCAAACTCGTGCCGATGGCAAGAATTCTGGTCGGCTTTGCGGTTGCGGCCTCAATCCCATTGATTCCGGTCAGAAAGACGGAGAGAATCAGCCAAATCGCGTTGACAGCGCCCCACCCCGTCACATATCGGGTGGCGATCCTCAATTCCCTCCCTGGTAGCTCGTTGCGCATGCAGCGTTCGCTCAATTCCGATCCGATCTTACGGCTCGAGGCCGTCCGCCTCACACTTATGAGTCAGGCGGGGCCCGTCAATATCCTCAATGGTATCGAATTGGTGATCCGCCAAGGCGAAGCCGTAGGTTTGGTTGGCCCCTCGGGCTCCGGCAAATCAACCCTATTGATGGTCATGACCGGACTGGAACGGCCGACTTCGGGCAAAGTCACGGTCAAGGCACAGGAACTGTCGGCATTTTCCGAAGACGAAAGCGCGCGTTTCCGCCGCGGCAATGTCGGCATCGTCTTCCAGTCGTTTCATCTTATTCCGACGATGACGGCGTTGGAAAACGTGGCGGTCCCGCTCGAACTGGCGCTGGCGCCGAATGCCTTTGAGCGCGCCAAGGAAGAACTTGAAGCTGTGGGGCTCGGCCATCGCCTCGAACACTATCCAAGCCAATTGTCCGGCGGAGAGCAGCAACGCGTCGCCTTGGCCCGCGCCTTGGCACCCAAACCGTCCTTGCTGTTCGCCGACGAACCGACCGGCAATCTCGACGGCCGCACCGGCGCCGAAATCATCGAGATGATGTTCAAGCTCCAACGCGAACGCGGCTCGACGCTCATTCTTGTCACGCATGACGAAACGCTGGCGCGCCGCTGCGACCGCATCGTCAAGCTTCGCGACGGTCATATTGAATCCATCGAAGACGGTGCCCACGAAGAAGCGGCGCCGCTCGACCCGGCGCTGGTCGCCGTCGCCGAATGACCGGCCAACTCGTAGTTGCCATCCGTCTGGCGCGGCGTGAATTGTTGCGAGGCCTGTCCGGCTTCCGCATCTTTCTGGCCTGTTTGATTCTGGGCGTCGCCTCGATTGCCGGCGTCGGTTCGCTGAGCGAAGCGTTGCTGGAGGGCTTATCGCACCAGGGTCGCGAACTTCTGGGCGGCGACGTCGAACTGCGACTGACCCAGCGCGAAATGGACAAGAAAGAACGCGCCTGGGTCGAGGCGCGCGGCAAGGTTTCCATGATCGCCGAGCTTCGTGCCATGGCCAGCGCGCTGGGCCGCGACGCGCGTACGCTCGTCGAACTCAAGGCCGTCGATGTCCGCTTTCCGCTCTACGGTGTCGCCGATGTTTCGCCGCGCCAACCGCTCGGCGAACTATTCGCCAATCGCGGAGGACTATTTGGTGCCGCCGTCGATGAGCGGCTCTTTGCCAAGCTCGGCGTGAAAGAAGGCGGCGTTGTAAGAATCGGCAACGCCATGTTCGAGCTGCGCGCGGTCCTGAAACAAGAGCCCGACCGGGTCGCCGGCGGTTTCACGCTCGGTCCTCGAATGCTCATATCGGAATTCGCGTTGCGTGCGACCGGATTGATCCAGCCGGGCAGCCTCATCAACTACAGCTATCGCGTGGCTTTGCCGCAGGAAAGCGAGTCGCGCCAAGGCGTGACGCAATGGATCGAAGCCGCCAACAAGGCCTTCCCGAAAGCAGGTTGGCAACCGCGCGACCGCTGGAACGCAGCCCCTGGCGTCCGCCGTTTTATTCAGCAAGTGACCGCGTTCTTGACCCTGGTCGGTTTGACGGCGCTTGTCGTCGGCGGCGTCGGTGTCGCCAGCGCGGTGCAGACCTACCTTGACCGTCGCCGCGACGACATCGCGACCCTGAAGTGCATCGGGGCAAGCGGCAGGTTCATCTTCGTCATGTTTTTGGCCGAGGTGATGGCGTTGGCGTTGATCGGTGTCGCCGCCGGCCTGGTACTCGGTGCCGTCATTCCCTTCGTCGCGCAGTTGGCACTTAGCGGGATCTTGCCGTTTGAGGCCGAGTTCGGCATCTACGCCCAGCCGATGATATCGGCCGCGGCCTTCGGTTTGTTGACGGCGTTGGCCTTTGCGATTTGGCCGTTGGCGCGCGCGCAGGAAATTTCGCCCGCGGTCATGTTCCGCGAACTGGTGGCGCCTTCGCGCCGCTGGCCGCACTGGATCTATGTTGGCGCAACAGGGCTGTCGTTTTTCGCACTGGCCGCACTTGCAATCGTGCTGTCGACGAATGTTGAGCTCGCAGGATTTTTTGCCGCTGGCGCCGTCGTCGCCTTCTTGCTGCTGCGCACGACGGGATGGGGAATGATGTGGTTGGCGCGCAATCTGCCGCGCCCGCGCGTGATGATGGCAAGGCTGGCGCTCTCGAACCTGTATCGCCCCGGCGCGCCGACGCCGGCGGTAATCATGTCGCTTGGGCTTGGCCTGACCTTGCTTGCAACCATCGCGCTCGTCGACAGCAACATCCGTCGCATCATGCGCGAAGAAGTCCCGGCCGAAGCGCCGAGTTTCTTCTTCGTCGATATCCAAACCAATCAGGCAAAGCCGTTCGAAGATCTGCTCGGCAAATACCGCGGTGTCTCCAGCGTCGAAATGGTGCCGATGGTGCGCGGGCGCATCGTCAACCTGAAAGGTGTGCCGTCGGAGAAAGCCGTCGTCTCCCGCGACGTGAAATGGGCCTTGAGCGGCGATCGCGGCCTGACCTACGGCAACCCGCCCGGTGCACGCGATCAGGTCATCAAAGGGGCGTGGTGGCCCAAGGACTACAAGGATAAGGACGCCCCCCTTGTGTCGTTCGCCGCCGATCTTGCCAAGGGCATGGCGCTCGATGTCGGCGACATGATCACGATCAATATTCTAGGGCGCGATATTTCAATGAAGATCGCCAATCTGCGCCGGGTCGATTTCACCAATGCGCGCATGAATTTCATCATGGTCGTGTCGCCCGGCGTACTGGAGAACGCGCCGCACGCCCACTTGGCGACCGCGCGCGTCTCGCTGGACATGGAAGACGAGGTCGAGCGTGCGGTGTCGAACACATTTCCCAATGTCTCGGTCGTGCGCGTGCGCGAAACGCTCGAAACCGCGAACGGACTGTTGCAGCAACTGGCCGCCGGTATCCGCGCCGCCAGCTTCGTCACCCTGTTGACGGGCCTGCTTGTCTTGGCAGGCGCCTTGGCCGCCGGTCACCGCCACCGCTTGTTCGACGCGGTCGTCCTGAAGGTGCTGGGCGCGACCAAGGGCCAAGTGATGACGACCTACCTGATCGAATTCGCTGTTTTAGGCGCCGGCGCAGGCTTCGTCGCGGCGGTTTTGAGCATCATCGCGGCTTGGGCGATCGCCGCCTTCCTGATGGAATCGACGTTCCAGCCCTCCATGGGCACCCTGGCGGCCGTCGTGATCGGCGGCGCAATCGCGGCCATGGCCTTGGGGATTGGAGCGACCTGGTCGGCGCTTTCTACCCCTGCGGCGAGAACGCTTCGAACGGCTTAGTAAAGATATTCTTAACGGGGCGACGGCAGGCCCGCAGAAACTGCCGCGTTTAAGCGCGCATGGCGGCTTGAATGTAGCGGTCGCGAAGACGATATTATGGACGGTTTCTGCGGCCACCCGGCTGCTCAAGAAAGGGTTGACCCAATGGCGGACTACGACCAATCAGCTTACCGCGCTCGTCCCGTCGGCGGCACGGACGCTGCGATCGATCAGGGCCTGCGCGCCCATATGATCAGCGTTTACAACTACATGACGCTTGGCCTCGGCGTGACGGGTTTGGTCGCGTACTTGACCTATGCGACGCCGGCATTGTTCGGGCTCATCTACGGAACGCCGCTCGCCTTCGTTGTGATGCTGGCGCCCCTCGGCATCGTCTGGTTCGCCTTCGGTCGGATCGACCGCATGTCGGCGGCCACGGCTCAAGCCTGGTTCTGGGCGTTTTCGGCGATCATGGGCCTCTCGCTCGCCTA
>JANOFM010000075.1:0-4447 GCA_031413635.1 Alphaproteobacteria bacterium
GGCGTCGGCTTCCCCGACCGCACCGGCATCGCGCATTGCTTCATCAACAACACGGATAAGCCGGTACGTTTGATCACTGTCGGCGAGGCTTCGCGCCGCCGCTCGAAGTGCGTCTACCCGCTTCACCCCAAACGCAACAAATACATCGGCGAAGGACTGTGGAAGGACGCACCGAAACGCAAACTGGGCCCGCACGACGGAATGTCCGACCTGCGGCGCGCGGAATTGAAGAAGCGCAAATCCAAGCGGACATGACAAAGTGAAACCCGGCCCCAAACGCTTCTACACGTCCGTCGATGTGACGGACGGCGCTTCCAACTTCGCCATCCTACTTGACGGCAAGCGCGTCAAAACCCCCGCAGGTCACGATCTCAACGCGCCCATACAGGCGCTCGCCAACGCCGTCGCCGATGAATGGCGCGCGCAAACCGAATTCATCGTGCCCGACACGATGCCGCTAACCAAAGCGCTCAACACCGCGCTCGATCGCGTCGCCGCCAATCGGGGGGCCGTGATTGACGATCTCGCGAAATACGCCACCGACGACTTGCTCTGCTACCGCGCCGCCCATCCGGAAGAACTGGTGCGCCGGCAATCCGCCGTTTGGGACCCATGGCTCGACTGGGCGGCTGAACGTTTCGGCGCCCGACTGACGGTCGTGGTCGGCGTCATTCACGTAGAGCAGCCGACCGAGGTTCTCGCCCGCTTGCGCGCCGCTATAGCGGCGCATGACGAATTTTGCCTCACCGCGCTCCACACCGCTGTCACACTGACCGGCTCGGCCGTGCTGGGCTTAGCCTTCGCCGCTAAGGCGCTCACGGCGGAGGAAACCCTCGCAGCTGCCCACATCGACGAAACCTACCAGGCCGGACTGTGGGGCCGCGACGTGGAGGCTGAAACCGTGCGCCAGCGCCGCCTAGACGAGCTACGCGCCGCCCGCCGCTTCCTCGACGCCTTGGGCTGAGTGACGAGGCGGCAACCCCCGGAAAACCCGGATTTCCGCCATTGCGTGAGGGGCCGATCTGTGCAGATTCGGCCCCTCGACTCTGAACGCTAGGGGCGTCCATGCACGACATCATCCGCGAGCTCGAACGGCGCCGCGCCGCGGCCCACATGGGCGGCGGCGAGAAGCGCATCGAGGCCCAGCACGCGCGCGGTAAGCTGACCGCGCGCGAGCGCGTCGAAATCCTGCTCGACGAAGGCAGCTTCGAGGAATTCGACACCTTCGTCGAACACCGCTCGACCGATTTCGGCATGGAGGCAACGCGCGTGCCCGGCGACGGCGTCGTCACCGGCTGGGGCACAATCAACGGCCGCCTGGTCTATCTGTTCGTGAAGGACTTCACCGTCTTCGGCGGTTCGCTCTCGATGGCCCACGCCCAGAAGATCGTCAAAATCCAGGACATGGCGCTCAGGAACGGCGCCCCCGTCATCGGCGTATTCGACGCCGGCGGCGCCCGCATCCAGGAAGGCGTCGACGCGCTGGCCGGCTACGGCGAAGTCTTCGCCCGCAACGTGCTCTCCTCCGGCGTAATCCCGCAGATCAGCATCATCATGGGCCCCTGTGCCGGCGGCGACGTCTATTCGCCGGCCATGACCGATTTCATTTTCATGGTGCGCGACACCAGCTACATGTTCGTCACCGGCCCCGACGTCGTAAAGACGGTCACGAACGAGGTCGTCACCGCCGAGGAACTCGGCGGCGCGCGCGTCCACACCACGAAATCCTCGATCGCCGACGGCGCCTACGACAACGACGTCGAATGCCTGACCCAGATGCGGCGCCTGGTCGATTTCCTGCCCGCCTCGAACCGCGAAAAGGCGCCGACCTGGCCGAGCTTCCACGACATCGAGCGCGACGATATCTCGCTCGACACGCTGGTTCCGGCAAATCCGAACAAGCCCTACGACATGAAAGAACTGATCCTGAAGGTCGCCGACGAAGGCGACTTCTTCGAGATCCAGGAAAACTTCGCCAAGAACATCATCACCGGCTTCGGCCGCATCGAAGGCTCGACCGTGGGCTTCGTCGCGAACCAGCCGATGGTGTTGGCCGGCGTGCTCGACAGCGACGCCAGCCGCAAAGCCGCGCGCTTCGTGCGCTTCTGCGATTGCTTCAGTATTCCGCTGGTCACTTTCGTCGACGTTCCGGGGTTCTTACCGGGCACCGCCCAGGAGTATGGTGGCCTAATCAAGCACGGAGCCAAACTTCTGTTCGCCTTTACCGAGGCGACCGTGCCGAAAATCACCTGCATCACGCGCAAAGCCTATGGCGGCGCCTACGACGTCATGGCGTCCAAACACATGCGCGCCGACATCAACTATGCCTGGCCGACGGCCCAGATCGCGGTGATGGGTGCAAAGGGCGCCGTTGAGATCATATTCCGCGCCGACATCAACGACCCAGAAAAAATCGCCGTGCGCACCAAGGAATACGAAGAGCGTTTCCTGAACCCCTTCGTCGCCGCCCAACGCGGCTATCTCGACGAAGTCATCATGCCCCACGGCACTAGACGCCGCATCGCCCGCGGTTTGCGATCCTTGCGCAACAAGCGCGTCGAAATTCCGTGGAAAAAACACGACAACATTCCGCTCTGACATGAAAACAAGGAAAGTGGGACATATGTTTCGTTCGCTGAAAGTTTCGCTTGCCTGGGGCGTTGCCGCTCTAACCCTTGCCGCCTGCGCGGGAATGAAGGTCGCAGATGACGGCGCACCATTCCCTGGTCACGACGAAACCGAAGCCGTCATCTCAGGCGCCGACTTCGCCGCGCGCACCAAGGCGCTGGCTGACGACCGCTTTGAGGGTCGCGGCCCCGGCACGGCCAAGGGCGAGGCGGCCGCCGACTGGATCGCAGAGGAGCTGAAGCGCCTGGGCCTAAAACCCGGAGCAAACGGTAGTTACTTCCAAGACGTTCCGGCAGCCTCTATCGCACTCGACCCGGTGAAATCGTCATTCGAGATCGTCGGCTCCGACGGCGCCAAGCAGCTGAAGTTCGCGGACGAAGTCGCCTTCTGGACGCCGCGCTTCGACAAGGCCGATCAGCAAGTCGCAAACTCCGATCTCATCTTCGTGGGCTACGGCGTGACGGCGCCGGAATACAAATGGGACGACTTCAAAGGGATCGACGTCAAAGGCAAGACGATCGTCCTCCTGATCAACGACCCGGGCTTCATCATCGGCGACGAGAGCATGTTCAAGGGCCGCGCCATGACCTATTACGGGCGCTGGACCTACAAGTTCGAGGAAGCCGCGCGCCGCGGCGCCGCCGCCGTCATCATCGTGCACGAGACGGAGCCGGCGGCTTACGGCTGGCAGGTGGTGCGTAACTCGAACTCCGGCGCGAAGTACTATCTCGATAAGGCCAACGGCAATGCCGACCTGGCAACCGTGCATTCGTGGATCACGACCGAGGTCGCCAAGGACCTGTTCGCGCGCGCGGGCCTCGACTACGACGCACTGCGTCTTGCCGCGAACAAGCGCGGCTTCAAAGCCGTGCCGATGACGGGCCTGAAACTGAACGCCGTCACTCAATCGGCGGTCGCGCGGATGAAGACGCGCAACGTGATCGGCGTCGTGTCGGGCGCTCGGGCGCCGCACGAATATGTTCTGTACACGGCACATTGGGATCATCTGGGCGTGAAGGACAGCGTCCCGGGCAGAGACAAGATTCACAACGGGGCGCTCGACAACGCGAGCGGTTGTGCCGCGATCCTCGAGATCGCCGAGGCGTTCGCCAAAGGCGCAAAGCCGCCGCGCCGCTCGGTGATGTTTGCCTTCGTGACGTTGGAAGAGCAGGGGCTTCTGGGTTCGGAGTTTCTGGCAAAATTCCCGCCGGTCGCCCTCAACAAGATCGTGGCCGGCTTGAATTTCGACGGCGTCGGTCCCTCCGGCCCCGCGCGCGACATGACGGTGGTGGGTTCCGGCGCGTCTCAGATCGAAGATATTCTGGCGGTCGCCCTGAAGAAGCAGCACCGCACGCCCGCCCCCGACCCCGAGCCCGAGAAGGGCTCGTTCTACCGCTCGGACCACATCTCCCTCGCCAAGGTCGGCGTGCCGATGCTCTATGCTGGCGGCGGCGTCGATATGCGCGAAGGCGGCAAGGCGGCGGGCATGGCGCTGCGCGACGATTACCGCACTAACCGCTATCATCAGCCCTCGGACGAATTCAAGTCCGATTGGGATCTGCGCGGCCCCGTCGAGACGATGGAAGTGCTCCACGACGTAGGTGCCCGCATCGCGAATTCGAAGGCTTGGCCGACCTGGTACAAGGGCAACGAGTTCAAAGCGATCCGCGACAAAACCATGAGAGCGAGATCGTCGGGACGCTGATGTTCAAAAAAATCCTCATCGCCAATCGCGGCGAGATTGCCTGCCGGGTTATCAAGACCGCCCGCAAGATGGGCATCAAAACGGTCGCGGTCTATTCCGAGGCCGACGCCGCGG
>JANOFM010000076.1:0-11382 GCA_031413635.1 Alphaproteobacteria bacterium
TCACGCGTTGGGCGAGACCGACGATCACAGTTGGGCGTGGGTGCCGAAGCACAAGGCGATTTGCGCCGGCGATTTCTTTATTTGGAATTTCCCGAACGCGGGCAATCCGCAAAAGGTGCAGCGTTATCCGCTCGAATGGGCGGGGGCGATGCGCGCGATGGCGGCCAAGGGCGCGGAGCTGTTTCTGCCGGCGCACGGGCTTCCCATCGACGGGGCGGCGCGCATCGCGCTTGTGCTCGGCGATGTCGCCGACGCGCTCGAGACGTTGGTGCGCGAGACGGTGGCGCTGATGAACCAAGGCGCGCGGCTCAACGACATTATTCATTCCGTGTCGATCGCGAAGGAGGTTTTGGCGAAGCCGTACTTGAAGCCCACCTACGACGAACCCGAATTCGTGGTGCGCAATATCTGGCGGCTTTATGGCGGCTGGTACGACGGCAACCCCGCGAACTTGAAGCCCGCGCGCGAGAGTGCGTTGGCGCGCGAGATCGCAGCACTCGCCGGCGGTGTGAACCGGCTAGCGGAGCGCGCGCTGGCGTTGGCGGGTGAGGACGGGCGCGTGGCGTGCCATCTCGCCGAACTCGCGGTCTTGGCCGAGCCCGAGAGCAAGCAGGCGCACGCCGTGCGCGCGCAAGTGTTCCAGGCGCGGCGCGACGGGGAAAGCTCGCTGATGGCGAAGGGCATCTTCGGCCACGCGGCGAACGAGTCGAAGAAGAAGGCCGAGTGAGGGAAGGGGGCGGAGGTGGAATCGCCGGCGATTGTAGCGCTCGCCACATTGCCGCTGCAGTGCGCACAATGTTATGTGCTTCGCTCGATGGCCGGGTCACGCCGTGCCTTTCCTCCCGCCTTCGCGCATGTGTCGCGTCAATTTGAGGAATATCCCATGACATCGACGACCTGGCGGCTGGCGGTTCTGGCCGCTGCCTTCGGCGCTTTGAGCCTGACGGCCGCGCCGTCGTTCGCGCATAAATCGGGAGGCTATTCGCACGACGGCACGACGACGGCGTCGAACCCGCGCTGGATGACGGCGCTGCCCGATACGAAGAAGATCAGCGAGCTTTCGATTCCCGGCACGCACGATTCGATGGCGCTCTATGGCGGGGACAGCGGGCAGACGCAGTCGCTGTCGCTCAGCGAGCAGCTGAACGCCGGCATCCGCTATGTCGACATCCGCTGCTTCCACGTCGGGGACGCGTGCAAGATCTATCACGGCGCGACAAGCCAATACGCGTCGATGAACGACGTGTTCGCGGCGATGCAGACGTTCCTCAAGGCGAACCCCGGCGAAGCCGTGCTGATGAAGCTGAACGAAGAGGACGAGCCTACGGGCGCGCGCGACTTCTTCCTGATCGACCTGGCCGGCCACAAGAACACGCGCACGTTCGCCGCGACGGTCACGGCGTACAAGGAGATGTATGCCGGCCTGTTCTACGAGAACGGCGTCGCTGGCAATATCGTGAACCCCACCCTGGCGGCGGTGCGCGGCAAGGTGATGATTTTCGGTACGACCGGATTTTCGAATTCCAGCTGGGTCAAGACCGACGGCGACGCCTACAAATACACCGTCATCGGCGACCACTACGGCAAGTGGACGGCGCGCAAGGCCGAACTCGACGCCGCCATGAAAGGCTCGCTCGACAAGCAATATGCGATTTCGTTGAACGGCGCGATCGGCGCTTTCCCGTATTTCGCCGCCAGCGGCCATACGAGTCCCGGGACCGGGACGGCGCGCCTGGCCACCGGTCTGACAACGCCCGCCTTCAAGAGCAAGTGGCCCGACTTCCCGCGCGTGGAATGCTTGGGCGCGCTGTGCACGATCGCCTATGAGGGCTTGAACGAACTCGTATGGCGAAAGCTCGTGGACGCCCATGTGGTCAACATGCCGCTCCAGAAAAACGTCCGTACCGGAATCATCGTGATGGATTTCCCGGGCCCCTTGCTCATCCAAGAAATCGTGACTCTGAACAAACTCGATAAACTCGGACCACCAAGGAGTACACAATGAATACGATGACCCGTTTGGCAGCCCCCGCGCTGATCGCTTTGGCTTTTGTGCAAGGCGCCGACGCCGCAAACGATTACCTCCACGTCAAATCGTTCGTCGTCAGTCCGAGCGAGGCGGCTCAACAGTCCACGGTTAGATTTAGCGGCAACGTTGAAGTCGTGTGCCTGGACACGTCGGGCGACGGCGGTTGTTCGGGGACCATTGCGTCCGATCCCAATGAACCGTTGGCGGGCGCCGTGTGCCTGGACACGTCGGGCGACGGCGGCTGCGCCGAACCGCCATCGCTAGGCGCCGTGAAGTGCCGCGAGGCCGGCCAGGTTTGGGTCTATGTGACGAGCTTCAAAGGACGGTTGGTCAGTGACAGCACGGGCGCGTGCGCGACTTCGACCGGCGAGTTCGCCGGCACCATGCCGACGCTCAGCGCCGCAACGCGAACGCGTGTCGATACTTACGCGAGCCTGGCGCCGCTGAATGCGGTCCCGGCCTCGGATTCGGACAACCCCGAGGCGCAAACGTGGTTCGCGACGTCCTATCATGTCAGCGCGCCGCTCGCCGTCGCCATTCAAAGCCTCAGCTGCATGCCGCCGGCGCTGCCCGCCGGCGCACAAGCGACCGCGACGGTGACGATGACGCGGGCGATGAAGACCGCGCAGACGATCGAGTTGTCGGGCTCGTCGGCCTACACTAGCACGCCGAAGACCTTGACGATCCCGGCCAACGCCACGACGGCGTCGTTCAAAATCACCGCCGGCCGGCCCCCCGCCGACGCCACCGCCTCGCTGAAGGCCGCGGACAAGACGAGTTCGCAGACCTGCACGATCAAGATCCTGAAGGGCGGCTGATCGGGCCGACACGGTGCCCCGCAAGCAAACTTGCGGGGCCGTTTTAATTTCGGTGACAGTCCAGCACTGTCACCGACACCGTCGAAACCCCGTCGCCGAAATCCGATACCGAAATCCGTGCGCGTGATACCGACGGCTTTAAGTCTTGACCCCGACCCACCCACGTCATGGCTGGCTCAAGGCCGGTGATGACGAGTTTTGTTGCGATGTGAGCCTCAACCGGACAGCCGTGGGTCAAACCCGGCTATGACGAAGGTTGTTCGTCGAGCGTGTCACTCTCTCGGTCGGTTGTTTTGAGTGAGAGTGGCGGTGGACCGCCCTCCCGCCACCGGGGCCTCCGACGATCGAATGCCGCGCAGGGCGTCCTTAACGAAGGGGCGCCGGACTTGGCGGGGGCTGCGTGCGGGCGGGTAACGCTTTTCCCGCGATTTTGTTGATTTCCGGCGAACGGACAACTAGGAGTCGTTTGAGTTGCGGGGACCGGGCGCGACTTTAGTGGGGGATAGTTTGCGATGCAGCCACATCCCAAAGCGGATGGCGCAGCCTTACGCAGCGAGCTTCGCGCCGCGCTCGCGCGTTGCCGCGGCGCGTTCGTCGGCGTTGCCGTGTTCTCCGCACTCATCAATATATTGGCGCTGACCAGCGCACTCTACATGCTGCAGGTCTACGACCGCGTGATCCCGTCGCACAGCACGGCGACGCTGATCGGCTTTACGATCCTGATGTTGATATTGTACGCGGGCTACGGCGTGCTCGACACGGTGCGCATGCGCGTGATGAGCCGCATCGGCCTACGCATCGATCGCTCGTTGCGCGAGCGCGTGTTTTCACTCGTGCTGACGATGCCGCTGCGCACCGTCGGGCGCGGCGACGGTTTGCAATCCGTTCGCGATCTCGATCAGATTCGCGGCTTCCTTTCCAGCACCGGGCCGATTGCGCTGTTCGATTTGCCGTGGATGCCGTTTTATCTTTTGCTCGTCTTCTTGCTTCATCCGTGGCTGGGCCTGCTCGGACTTGCCGGTGCGTTGATCCTTGCGGGTCTTACCGTCCTCACGGAAGTCAAAGGGCGCGACCCTGCCCGGATGGCGGCAAGCAGTGCCGCGGCGCGTCACACGCTTGGCGAAGCGGGGCGGCGCAATGCGGAGGCCATTCGTGCGCTGGGCATGACCGGCACGCTGTCGCGCCGATGGTCCAGTCTCAACGAAGACTATTTGGGGGTGCAACTGGGCGCCAGCGACACGGCATCGACCTATGCCTCGATCTCCAAAGTTCTGCGGCTGGTTCTGCAATCGGGCGTGCTGGGGCTCGGCGCCTATCTTGTGATCGTGGGCCAAGCCTCGGGCGGCGTTATGATTGCCGCGTCCATCTTGATCAGCCGGGCGTTGGCGCCGGTGGAGATCGCCATCGCCAATTGGCGTGGTTTTTTGACCGCCCGCCAGGGCGCGGGGCGACTGACGGCGTTGTTGGACTTGCTGCCGGAACGCGCCGATACGATGTCGTTGCCGAAACCAGCAAAGTCGTTTCAAGTCGAAGGACTGTGGGTCGGGCCGCCGGGGCAACAGCGCGCGATCGTTCAAAACGTTTCCATGGCGCTCGAGAAAGGCGCGGGGCTCGGCATCATCGGCCCGTCGGCCTCCGGCAAATCGACGCTGGCGCGCGCGCTTGTGGGGGTGTGGGCGCCGATGCGCGGCGCGATCCGTCTCGACGGTGCGGCGCTCGATCAATGGGCCCCGGACGAATTGGGAAGTTATATCGGCTATCTGCCGCAAGACATCGAGTTGTTCGACGGCAGCGTGGCGCAGAACATCTCGCGTTTCGATCCCGACGCTTCTCCCGGCGCCATCATCGCGGCGGCGGAGGCGGCCGGCGTGCACGACATGATCGTGCGTTTGCCGGAAGGCTACGACACCAAAATCGGCGAAAGCGGCGCTGCGTTGTCGGCGGGCCAGCGTCAGCGCGTCGCGCTGGCGCGGGCGCTGTTCGGCGATCCGTTCCTTGTCGTGCTGGACGAGCCCAACTCGAACCTCGACGTCGAAGGCGATACCGCGTTGACGAACGCGATTCTGTCGGTGCGTGCGCGCGGCGGCATCGCCATCGTGATCGCGCATCGTCCTTCCGCGCTCGCGGGTGTCGATCAGGTGATGGTGATCGGCGCCGGCAGCGTGCAAGCCTTCGGTCCGAAAGACGAGGTTCTGCGCGCGAGCTTGCAGCAGGCTTCGATGCCCGCCTCAGCCGCGCAACAGTCGCGCCTGAAGGTCGTAGTCGAAAATGCACAAGATGCGGGAGGCGCATCATGACGGGCCTCGTTCCCTTCCAGCCGAAGGCCGTGGCGACGTGGCTGCGAAAACTGATGCCGGCGGACACGTTCGTTCGCGGCAAAGACGAGGAGGGCATTCACCCTTATCTTATCACCGGGGGCGCCACCGTTTTCTTGTTGGTGTTCGGGTTCGGCGCCTGGGCCGCGACCGCCAGCCTTGCCGGCGCGGTCATCGCGCCGGGCGTCGTTGTGGTGGAAAGCAGCGTCAAGAAAGTGCAACACCAGACCGGCGGCATCGTCAGCGAAATCAAGGTGCGCGACGGCGACCGGGTCAAGGCGGGCGACGTTTTGATCCGTCTCGATGCGACGATGGCGGGCGCCAATCTGGGGGTCATCACCAGCCAGCTCAACGAGTTGCAGATGCGCGAGGCTCGGCTCAAAGCCGAACGCGACGATACGGCGACGCTCGACCTGCCGGCCGCGCTGAGCGCACGCGCCGGAACGGATGACGTTCGCGAGATTTTTTCCGGCGAGCGCACGTTGTTCGAAAGCCGCCGTGCGGCGCTTGCCGGACAAAAGGCGCAACTGAGCGAGCGCGTCAATCAGCTCAACGAGCAAGTCTCGGGACTCTCGGCGCAAGCCCGGGCGAAGCGGCGCGAAATCGAACTGATCGGCAACGAGCTGGCGGAGATCGAAATTCTTTGGCAGAAAAAGCTGACGACGCTAGCGCGCGTGACAGCCTTGCGGCGCGACCAGGCGCGCATCGAGGGCGAACGGTCGCAGCTAACGGCGGCGGTGGCGCAAGTCAAGGACAAGATCGTCGAGACGCGCCTGCAGATCATTCAACTCGATCAAGATCTCAAAGCGGAGGTCGCCAAGGATTTGCGCGAAGCGCAGACCAAGAAAGCCGAGATGATCGAACGGAGCGCGGCGGCGCAGGATCAGATGCAACGGGTGGAAATTCGCAGTCCGCAAACGGGGGTCGTGCATCAGTTGGCCGTTCACACGGTGGGCGGGGTGATCAATCCGGGCGAACCCGTCATGCTGATCGTGCCCGAGCAAGACGCACTCGTCGTCGAGGCGAAGATCGCGCCGCAGGACATCGATCAAGTGCACGAGGGTCAGCGCGCCTTCGTCCGCTTTTCCGCCTTCAATCAAAGCACGACGCCGGAATACAACGGCGAGGTCGCGCGGGTCGCCGCCGATCTGACAAAGGATCCGGCCACGGGTCTTGGGTACTTTACCGCCCGGATCAGGCTGCCGCCATCGGAGGTAGTGCGTTTGCGTCGCCTAAAGCTCGTTCCGGGTATGCCGGCCGAAGTGTTCATCCGCACCACGGAACGCACGGCTTTCTCGTATTTTCTCAAGCCGCTGAGCGATCAACTCGATCGGGCATTTACCGAACAATGATGATGCGCACGCGACGGCATATTTAGCGCTTGTTTCGTTTGTGAGCGGTGCGTAGCATTTTACCGGAACGGTGTGTGGTAACACGCTTCTTCAGACGACGGATCTTTGGGGGGACATAACGATGGCGAATATTTATTCCGGACTTAATGCGCTTTTGAGGCGTAAGGCCGACGGCAGCAACAACGACGGCGACAACTTCGCCGCGAACGACGTCGGCGAACACGGCGATACCTATCTCAGGATCACGTCGGCCCAATACTTTACAAACAACAGCGACGGATCCTTGGGCGCCCCGTTCGGCGGGCCTCCCGGCCCGAACGGCATGGCGTTGCCGGTTGCGCCGACCAATCCGCCTGCGATCCCCATTCCCCAGATTGGTTTGATCGGCACGCTTCCGCAAGCGCACGCCGTTTCCGATGCGGTGATGGCGTTGGGACCGAACGATCAAAATCATCCGAGCTCTTTTGCCGTTAACGAGGTGTTCGACTTTTTCGGCCAGTTCCTCACGCACGATATGGCGGAGGCAGCCACCGGGCCGACCAACGACCTACCGCTGCTCGTGGACGGGCTGCCGTTCCCGATCGGCCGTACGCCCTTTGAACTCGACTCAAACGGTGTGCGCCAGCAGATCAACGAGGAGACGAGCTTCCTCGATCTGAGCATGGTCTATGGCAACAGCGAGGCGCGAGAGCATCTTGCGCGCGACGATCTTGGCGGCGGCGTGCAATCGGCGAAATTGTTGCTCGGCGCCGGCGGGCTGCTGCCGACGATCAAGGAAGTGGGAATAGATTCCGGGCTTAGCTCGCTGCAGGTTCTTTCGATCTTTACGGAACCCGGCTTCGGCGGGTTGCCAAACCCCAACGGTGCCGTCCCCCCTGGCAGCCCACCGGGAACACCGCCGGTCATTCCAGCCGACGCCAGTTTCGAGAACTTGTTTTACGCCGGCGACAATCGCGTCAATCAACAGGCCGCGCTGATCACGTTGCATACGGTCTGGGCGCGCGAGCACAATCATCAAGTCGACTTGCTCACGCCCACTGCCACGGCGAACAATTGGTCGCAGGACCAACTCTTCGAAGCGGCGCGCGCCGTCACCGAGGCGGAATTTCAGCATATCGTGTTCGAGGAATACGTGCCCCGGCTGATCGGAAGCCACGCCGACGATCTGCTTGCGGCCTATAAAGTGTTCAATCCGATCCCGATCGCGCCGGGGATCATCAACGAATGGACGACGGTGGCCTTCCGCTTCGGCCACGACCAGTCGAGCAACGACTACACCTTGCTCAATGCGGATGGGTCGACCTATCTGCAGACGACGCTGGGGAATGCGTTCAATCTAGCCGCGGCCGCTGCCAACGTGCACGGCGCCGGGCACAGCGCGGCGGACATCGATGCCTGGGTCCGCGGTCTGAGTTCGCAGTACACGCAAGAGATCGACGGCCGGGTCGCGGACGGTAACCGCGCCGCGCTGTTCGGCATCAACACGGCGGACCTCAATGTTTTCGACATTCAGCGCGCCCGCGATCATGGCGTGTCGAACTACAATCAGCTGCGGGCGGGTCTTGGCCTCAGTAGCTACGCCACGTTCGCCGCGTTCGGTTTGGCGAACAACATCGACGCCGCTCGTCTACTGGCGCTCAAAAACGTCTACGGCGGCAACGAGTCCGACATCAACAAGCTGGATTCGATCGTCGGCGGTCTGCTCGAGAAGCGCTTTGCCGACAGCCAACTCGGCGAGACCTTCACACTGCTCAACGCCATTCAGTTCGACGTGCTGAAGGCGGGCGATAAGTTCTATTACGAAAACAGATTGTCCGATAGTCCCGAGCTGCTGGCCACAATCAAAGGCACGACGTTCGCGGAGATCATCGACCGCAACAGCGGCGCCGACCATTTGCATCTCGATGGTTTCGGCGTTGCCAATCGCCAGGCATTCGGCAATGGCAACGACTTCGGGTTCGGCGCCGATCACGCGGCCAACCTCAAGGCCGACCTTATGATCGGCGGCAACGGCAACGACATCCTCTTCGGGAACGAAGGCACCGACACGCTCTATGGCGACGACGGCAACGACATCCTTCAAGGCGGAAACGGCAGGGATTTCCTGCGCGGCGGTGACGGCAACGACATCCTGCAAGGCGGCAACGGCGACGACAACGCCGCGGGCGGGGCGGGCAACGACATCATCAACCTGGACGCCGGCGACGACTGGGCCAACGGGGATGCCGGCAACGACATCGTCAACGGCGGCAGCGGCGACGACATCTTGCTCGGTGGGACCGGCAACGACATCATCAATGGCGGCAGCGACAATGACGAGCTGTTCGGCGGCGACGGCGTCGATATCGTCAATGGCGAGTCCGGCAACGACAAACTCTACGGCGGCGCCGGCAACGACGTCGTCAACGGCGGCAGCGGCACAGATACGCTGACCGGCGAAGACGGTAACGACACGCTGGACGGCGGCACGGGCAACGACACATTCGTGTTCAAAGCGGGCTTCGGCCGCGACCGGATCATCGGCTTCGACGCGAATCCGGCGGGGGGGCAGGACCTGATCGACCTCTCCGATTTCGGCTTCACGGCGGGGACCTTCGCGCTGCACGTTGCCATTGCCGATGTCGGCGCCGATACGCTGGTCACGATCGACAACAACGCAAATCAAACCATTCGTTTGGCCGGTATCGGCAACGCGAACACGATTACCGTCGACGATTTCCGCTTGGTGTAAGCCACCGACGTCAATGTATGACATAGGCCCGGCTGCAATATCGGAGTAGCGTCAGCTACTTCCGGTTCTGCGGCCGGGCCTTCGTTCATCACGGCCCCACCGTTCGCAAACATCGCGCTATATTAGGCATTCACGCGTTTGACCGAAGGCAGACGTTGGCCGTGCAGGCAATTCATCCGGGCCCATTTGCCGCTTCGACCTGAGTTCCGCAATTCCCTCACAAGACGGGCGCGCACGACCAGCGCCGGCTCGAACTCTTGGTCCGCGGTCCGCGACCTCACGCTGCCCGTAACGCCGTCGTCGTGACGGCGGATTTGGTGAAATCCGCAGCGGTATCCCCCGTGGGGGGGATGCGGTTCCCGCGGCGGACGGCCTATCGTCGCCTCGTGTCTTCGATGGAGGAGTGAATCCAATGGCCAAGCGAGCAAATCCCGATCTAATCCTGCGGGTGAGGGTGCTGTTGTCCCGCTCGAGCGTAATCGCAGTAACGCTCGCCGCCGTTGCGCTCGCTTTGCCGCAGGCTTCTGCGGCGCCGGTAAATCAGACGACGCAATCGGAATGTGAACGCTCAGGAAAATTATGGAGCAGGGAGGGAAGGGGTTGCGCCAATAAAGTATGCCGTGCCTACGGCAAAACCTATGAGCCCGGGCACACCCAAGTCATCCACTCCGGCCCCAACAAGGGCAGGTTCTATATGTGCGATGGATTCACCGGCGGCTGGACAATGGAAGGCATCATGCAGCCCGGCGCAGGGAGGCCAACGCTCAAACAAAATCCGAATCCGGTCGGCAGCGCCAAAACGCCCTGACGGAGAAGCGAGTGGCCGGGTGGGGCTCACGCTTGCCCGGCCATGAAGATCGCGAAGCCGAACACGATTGGAGCCGGTATGTTCCCAGCCTCACGCCTAGCGGTAGCAGGCTTCGCCGTTGCGACGATGACGGTTGGTGCCATCGCCTTGGCACAGGACGCCGGACGTCCGCGCAACGACACGCCCGCGGCCCGACAGCTTCAACAAGTCCCGGCCGCACGCCTCGCCCGAAAAACGGGCACGGCGCAGATCACGTTTCCCTTCTCCGCCAAGCCCGGCACGGTTCGCTATCGGATCGTCCGCGGCCTTGCGATCATGCAGGGCGACATCATTCTCGGCCGCGTCGACGGCGCGGGAAATCTGCTTCCCCTTGCGCGGACAGCGGATCGGCGCGCCCACACGTCCAATGGCTTTGGGACGACATCCTCGCCGCTCACCGCTACGGCCGGCAATTATCGGCGCTGGCCCCATGGACGGGTGCCTTTTGAAATCTCCCGCTCTATGCCAGCTCATACGCGTGACGATATCCTCGCCGCGATCGCCGATATCGACACGAACACCAATCTAGTGTTTGTGGAACGGCGGGGCGAGTCCGACTACATCAGGTTCGAGCCGACGGACGACAACTCGATATGCGGCAAATCCCCCATCGGCATGCAGGAGGGTGGACAAACCATAGTCATCAACCCCGCTCCGAATTTGGATTGCGATGAGGCTGAAATCACGCACGAGATCCTCCATTCACTCGGCGTGTTCCACGAACAAGCGCGAAATGATCGCGATCGCTATGTTGAAGTGCTCTGGGACAACGTCGAGGAAGATGGCCATGACCAACTTGAGAGTCACGCCAGCGACGGCGTCGACATCGGCCCCTACGATTTCGGCTCGATCATGCACTACAAAGGCCACGCTTTCGGCAAATTCGCTCCCAACGGCGACCTGCTCGAGACGATCCGCCCGCACGATCCAATGGGGCCGTACGATGTGCGTGGCCGCGCCTGCTTGACCACGGGGGGAAGAGTATCAAACGGTGGAATAATGGGTCAGAGGCGTTGCCTTTCTTTCCATGACATCGCCGGCTTGAACGCGCTCTATCCCTTCGTGGTGGGTTTCACCGGCGGCGAGGATTGGGGGCGGGAGTACTACGCCACTCGCATCGCCTTCGGCGACATCGACGGCGACGGACGCGACGAAATCGCGGTGGCCCGCTTCGCCAACCAGAATGCGCGCATCTTCGTCTACGACGACGCCAGGGCCGGCTACGCCGAACTCTGGCGTTTCGGCGGGGAATGGGGCTCGGGCAATTACGCCACCTCGGTCGCGTTCGGC
>JANOFM010000077.1:0-31708 GCA_031413635.1 Alphaproteobacteria bacterium
CCGTTGTGGCTCGAGTATTTTTTGGTTTGGCTGGGTGCGATGGTGGGCATGGCGGGGCCGATCGGCATGATCCGCCAGCACGACATCCGCGATTGGGCGCAGCGGCAGACGGAGTGCCACGACTATCTCTGCCACCGGCGCAGCTTTTGGCACGACGCGTGGTGGCAGTTGCACTGCGAGCTGCATCTTGCGCACGGGCCCGAAATCCGGCTTGAGCAGCGGCTGGCAAACGACCGCGTCTATGCGTGGATGGAGCGGACGTGGATGTGGCACCAATTGCCGCTGGCGCTGGTGTTGTTCGTGCTCGGCGGATGGGGCTGGGTCGTGTGGGGTGTTTGTGCGCGCGTTGCCGTGTGCGTCACGGGACATTGGTTGATCGGGCACTACGCACATCGCGAGGGGCCGCAGAGTTTCATCGTGCGCGGCGCGGGGGTGCAGGGTTTCGACGTGCCGATCGCGGGGCTGATCAGCATGGGCGAGAGTTGGCACAACAACCACCACGCCTATCCGGGGTCGGCGCGCATCGGGTTGCTGCCGGATCAGCCCGATCCGGGGTGGTGGTTGATCCTGGTTTTGAAGCGAATGGGTCTGGCGTGGAACATCCGTACGCCGGAGACGATGCCGGTGCGGCCGGAGCTCGTGCGGATCAAGTCCGATGGCGAGGGGTGCCCGGTGCTCAGGCGCGTCCGCCTCTACGGCGAGCGGCATGGTTGGCTGGCGCCGGTGAGGTGAAAAATGTCCGGCGACGTGTACAGACTTTCGGACACTGAGGTCGTCGAGCCTCGCGTAACGCAGCCGATCTTTGCGGCGATGATCAACGGTCTGGCGGCGGGCGTTGTTGCGGCCGCGGCCATCGTCGTGGCGATCGCTGTCGTCATTTCCTTCCCGAGCGGCTCGATTGCAAGCGGGCTATTTGCTGCCCTGATCGGATCGACGCTCGTTCTAACGACTGCGTCGGCACTTGCGATTTTTCCCATCGGTCCGCTTTGGTTGATGATGGCGTGGATTTTGGTGCGGCATGACACGCGATCCGTCTGGGTTTATGCGGCCGCAGGTTCTGCTGCGGCGACTGGCATGCCGGTCCTCTTGCCGATTTGGATATTTATCGTTGCGACGGGCACAATTAACGCGGGGCTTTCCGGGTTCCTGGGATGGCTGGTGTTCTTCGCTTGGTTCGCTGTATCGGGCGCTATCGGCGGCGCCTTCGCTGGGGCTCGCGTTCGTGATCTTCTTGGCGCGCGCGAGCCCCGCGACGGGAGCAGCCGCGGATTGACTTCGCCCAGTCTGCCGGAAAAACTTGCTTCATGAATCTTACCACGGAGCGATTGATCCTGCGCCGGTGGCGGGAGGAGGACCTGGCACCGTTCGCGGCGCTCAACGCGGATCCGGTTGCGATGCGCTTCATGCCGGGGCCGATGACGCGCGAGGAGACGGGGGCGCTGATCGGGCGGATTGAGGAGCATCACCGCGCGCACGGGTTCGGGATTTGGGCGGTCGAGGCGCCGGGTGTGGCGGCGTTCATCGGTTTCTTGGGGTTGCAGCGCGTGGGGTTCGAGGCGCCGTTCACGCCGGCGGTCGAGATCGGATGGCGATTGGCGTCGGCTTTTTGGGGCAAGGGATACGCGACGGAGGGGGCGCGCGCGGCGCTTCGATTCGGGTTCGAAGAACTGAACCTCGATCAAATTGTGTCGTTCACGGTGGCGGCGAACAAGCCGTCATGGTCGGTGATGGAGCGGCTCGGCATGAGGCGCGATCCGGACGGGGACTTCGATCACCCGCGGTTGCCGGTGGGGCATGCGCTGCAGCGACATGTGCTCTACAGACAAGCACGTACCGCTTGGCATGCTTCGTAAAGGCAAGGGCACTCGGAGACCCAAAATCATGTCATTCGCGCCATTGCCAGAAGCATAACGGCCGGACCGTCAAGACAGTCTCGTTCTTTTGCTGTACTGTTCGATGCAAGGGTTCCTGGGACCTTCTGTGACGGGAGGGGCATGACCGCCGCAACCGCATACCCGCCGAGTGCTGCAATCGTGGAGTCGGTCTACGATTGCGTGGCGCACCCTGCGCGCTGGCACGACACGCTCGAAACGCTTCGGCTGGCCGTCGGCGGGCGGGTCGGGGTCATCGGCGTCATCGACAACGCGACGCGTTCGACGCGCCTCTCGGTGGCGACGGGCGAGCAGGCCTTGGTCCGGGCTTTGATCGACGACCACAAGGACGACATTCCGTTTCTCTTGGCCGCGCCGCGGCTCGCTTTCGACGAGCCCTATACGGTCGACGCGGTCTATCGGTTGCTCGATCCCGGTACGCAAGAACGCTGGCGGAGCGCCAAGGTTACCCAGGAGTTCGTCATCCCGAACGCCCTGGACGATTTCTTCTGGCTGACCTTGATGAAGCAATCCACGCGGACGGGGTCGCTCGTGATCCTTACCGGTCGCGCCAAACATATCGGCGCGGGCGACCTGGCCTGGATGCAGCAAATGGCGCCGCACGTGCGCCGGGCCGTGACGATCGGCGACCTCTTCGACACTGAGCGCGCCATGGCGGCCGCCTTCCACCGCTTGGTCGAATCGTTGGCACATGCGGTCTTGATCGTGACGGCGGACATGCGCGTGGTCTTCGCCAACGAGGCTGCCGAGGCCCTGCTCAACGAGCGCGCCGTCGCGAACCTCACAGGAGGGCGGCTTACGCTACCCTTCGCGCATGCCGAACGGGCGATTGCGCGCGCCGTGCTGTTGGGTGAGCGTGACGAGGTCGCCCTGGGCGCGGCGGGCATCAATGTTCCCTTGGCCTCGGCCGAGGCGCCGGCGATTGCGCATGTTCTGCCTTTGGCGCGCCGCGAGTCCGAGGCTCGCTTTGCCGACTCCGCGGCGGCCGCCATTTTCATCAGCGTCGCCGGGGTGACGCCGACGCCCGCGATCGAGGCGATCGCCGCCCTCTTCGGTCTGACGCCGGCAGAGGCACGCGTCATGACGCAGGTGGCCGACGGGAAGTCGCGCAAGGCGATCGCACTCTCGCAGGGCGTGTCCGACAGCACAGTCAAGTCGCAACTGTCCGCGATCTACGACAAGACCGGCATGCACGATCAGCGGCAGCTCGAACTTCTGATCCGCGAAATAACGCCGCCGGTGTTACCGCCGTCACAACGATAGCCACGTCGCATCCCCCGCGCGGGTGATGAGCGGACGCACGCGACGTGGTCTGTTGGCGCGATTCCGACGATGCTCGCTCTCACCGTTCCCGGGGGATCAGATGAAGCCGCCTTTCCGTGCCGTCGCGACGCTGTTTCTGCTCGTATGCGCATTCAGTTCGGTGGCGGTCTCGCCAAGCGAGGCGAGGAAGAAAATCGTTTCACTTGGATGCACCTTCAAGCAAGTCGACAACAACGACCCAAAGTTGAGGGCCTGCTTTCAGAGGCAGGATAACGATGTCATCATAGGCAAGCCCTTTTTGCACGTTGTCGCCTGCATGGGCGGCCTAAGGCACTGCTGCAAGAGCAGGAACTCCGACGGGTACCTTTCCGAGTGCGAGGTGATCGATCGAGGGGCACCCGCCGTCGGGGGAGTTGCTAACCCGGGCGTGCCGCCGCTCGATCCCGGTCCGCGAACCTATAACGGGCCCAACAATCCGCAAATGCCAACGACGGCGACGCCGCATTGAGAGCTTCCGTCATGCTGAAGAAAGTAATGAAGGCCACGGTGTTCGTGACAGTGATCGCGGGCGCGATGCTCGCACCCCTTCAGGCGCTCGCGCAGAACCTGCCCTTTATTTCGGAGGAAGACGGCCCGGCATATTGCGATGTCGGATTTGCGCTCGCGAAGCTGAAGTGCGCGGGACGGTACTGCGATAACGTCAAGGGGGCGTGCTGGCGCTATGCCGATCCGCCGTCGGTGCCCTCTTCGCAGGCCAAGTACTGGACGAAGTGGTTCTCGGAGGAGCGTAGCGGCGAAACGATCGAGGGCGCAAATTTTCCGAAGCTCACCGATAACTACTCGGTCGCCGTCGGTATTCAGTGCCGCGGACGGTATTGCGACGACATGCGGCTTTTGATGCTGCCGTTGCGCGGACCCCGCGTCGCGACGATGGAGTCGAAGAGCGAATCCCCGATCTGCCGCATATCGAAGAGCTTTTCGGAAGAGGCGGGCAATGCGGGGCCACAGCCCGAGCCGCCGACGCCCGCCTATATCGAATTCATCCGCAGGGTCGGATGCTCCGGCCGCTATTGCGATAATTTGCGCATCGAATGGTGCCGCGTCTTTCCGGTCAAGTGATCGATTTCAGCAGCGAGGGACCCATGCTTAAGCTTGTTTCGATTTTAGTCTCGTTGGCGGCGTTGGCGTTCGCCGTGACGTTCTTGGATTTTTCGAGCAACGCGAAACCCATCAGCACGTGGGGCGCCATCTGCACGTCGCAGCCCAACCAGCTTGATTGCTGCCTCAAGATGCTCGACGCGTGCCGAAAGGGTTGCGCGGAGCGCGGCAATTGCCCGCCCAACGCTTGCGAAAGTCACTACAACCGCTGCCTTCAGCGGCGCACCCAGGGATCATCGACCGACGTCAAGAGCGGTACAAGCCCGACGACATCCACTCGGCCGTAAAGGAGACAATGTCATGGGTCGCTCGTTTGCCGTTGCCTTTGCGTGCCTGGGGCTGCTGTCGGCCGCGCTCGTCGTGTCCGTGAGCGCGCCGCCGGCGACCGCGACGGATCAAAGCCCGTTTAAGCCGAAGCCGCCGAGAGGGAACTCACCGGAGCAAATCAAGAAATGCGACGACGAGGAGTCGGGCTGCAAGGCCGGCTGCGACAAGAACATCATCGACATCGACAATCAGATCGACCTTTGCAAGAAGGGTTGCGAACGCGAGCGCGCCTTGTGCCTGCCGTTCCGGCGCGCTCCAGGCACCGGCACCACCGGCATCAAACCTAAATCGCCGCCGCCTGCGACACGGAATTGAGGCCGCGTCCCGACGGCGGCGGCGAAGCGGAACGTGAGTTCGCTTACGCTCACGCTTCGACGTCGCCGGTGGGCTTGTCCTGGCGTTCGACGATGCGTGCCTTCTTACCGGTCAGGCCCTTGAGGTAATAGAGTTTGGCGCGGCGGACGCGGCCGCGGCGGAGGACTTCGACGCTGTCGACCATCGGGCTATAGACCGGGAAGATGCGTTCCACGCCTTCGCCGTAGGAGATTTTGCGCACGGTGAAATTCTCGTTCAGGCCTTCGCCTTGTCGGCCGAGAACGACACCCTCGAACGCCTGGATGCGTTCGCGGCGTTTGGTTTGCTTGGTTTTTTCGTCGAGAGTTTCCTCGACCACCTTGACGTTGACCTTGACGGTGTCGCCGGGTTGGAAGTCGCGTTTCTTGCCGCGCGTGAGGGCTACCACTTGTTCGGCTTGGAGCGTTTGGAGAAGGTTCATGGGGTCGGTCCTTTCGTCTTTCGGTTCTAGTGTTACGTTCTATTGTTTTTGGGCCGCCGCGCCTGCGCGACGCTGATGGGCGTCCCACAGATCGGGGCGGCGGGATTTTGTGATTTCGATCGCCTGTTGGCGGCGCCATTCGCCGATGCGCTTGTGATGGCCCGAGGTCAGCACTGCGGGAATTTCGCGGCCTTCCCAAGTCTGGGGACGCGTGTATTGCGGGTACTCGAGCAAGTCCTGTTCGAAACTTTCTTCCTCGAGCGAGGCCTCAGTGCCGACCACGCCGGACAGCAAGCGCACGACGGCATCGATCAGCGTGATGGCCGCGATTTCGCCGCCGGAGAGCACGTAATCGCCAATGGAAATTTCTTCGAGGCCGCGGGCTTCGATCAGGCGTTCGTCGACGCCTTCGAAGCGGCCGCAGACGAGAACGGCGCCGGGACCGCCGCTCAGTTCACGGGCGCGGGCCTGCGTGAGGCGCTGCCCACGCGGCGACATCAGGATCAACGGGCGCTCGTTACGCGCGACGGTGTCGATGGCCGCACCCAAGATGTCGGGGCGCATCACCATGCCGGGGCCGCCGCCGGCAGGCGTGTCGTCGACTGAGCCGTAGCGTGTGGTGGCGAATTTGCGGATGTCGATCGTTTCAAGCGACCAGCGTTGTTCGGCGAGCGCTTTGCCCGACAGCGAGATGCCGAGCGGGCCGGGAAACATTTCGGGCAACACGGTGAGGACGGTGGCGGCCCACGTCATGGCGCGGGTCTTTCAGTCTTTTCGCCGTCGTCGGCGGCGAGGACCGCGATGCCCACTTCCGAGAGCACGACGCGGCCTTCATCGGTGTCGACGATGGGGACCATGTCGTTGGTGAAGGGCACGAAGCTCGAGCGGGAGCGAGCGCGCTTGATCTCGATCAGATCGCCCGCGCCGAAATTTTGGAAGCCCAAGACTTCGCCGATTTCGCGGCCCGACGCGTCGACGACTGCAAGCCCGATCAGATCGGCTTGGTAAAATTCGTCATCGCCCGCTTCCGGTAGATCGTCGCGCGCGACCTTGAGTTCCAAACCCTTCAGCGTTTCGGCGAAGGTCCGATCTGCGATGCCTTTGATTTCGGCAACGACGATGTCGCCTTGCAGGCGCGCCCGTTGAAGCGTGAAGCGCCTGCCGTCCGGCACCAAGACCGGCCCATAGGACGCGACGGCAAGCGGGTCCGCGGTGAAGCTTTTGATCTTCACCTCGCCCTTCAATCCGTGGGGGCCCAAGATGCGGCCCAAAAGGATTTGCTTGTCCGTCATCGTTCGATCAAGCCGTCGCGGTTTCCGCCGCTTTCTTTTCGGCGGCTAGGCGTTCTTGCGTCTTTTTGCGCGGCGCCGATTTCGACGGGTCGTTGAACTTCGTTTTCTTTTCGGCAAGACCCACTTCGGCGAGGAAGCGCGAGATGCGGTCGGACGGTTGCGCGCCTTGGCCGAGCCAATATTTCACGCGGTCGAGGTCGAGCTTCACGCGGTCGACGTGTTCCTTGGCGAGAAGCGGGTTGTAGTGGCCGATGCGCTCGATGAAGCGGCCGTCGCGCGGGCAGCGCGCGTCGGCGATGACGATTTTGTAGAACGGACGCTTCTTGGTGCCGCCGCGCGACATTCTGATTTTCAGCATACTGACAATTTCCTTTTCAAACCTTGTGATCCAAACGCGTACTTATCTTTTGCCGCCGGGAAAACCCGGTGGAAGTCTCATGCCCGGCGGCAGTTGCATCTTTGGGCCGCCGAGACCGGGGAGCCCTGCGCCTTGCGGCATTTGCGGAGCGCCGCCGCCGCCGAAGAGCGAGGCCATCAGGCCTTTGCCCTTGCCCATCTTTTTCATCATGTCCGCCATTTGGCGGTGCATTTTCAGAAGCTTGTTCACTTCCGAGACTTCGACGCCCGAGCCTTGCGCGATGCGGCGCCGGCGCGAGCCGTTCAGCACATCGGGCTTGGTGCGCTCTTCCTTCGTCATCGAGAGGATGATCGCTTCCTGGCGCTTGAGCATTTTGTCGTCGAGACCGGCGGTGGCCATTTGGTCTTTCACTTTGCCGACGCCGGGCAGCATGCCGAGAATGCCTTGCATGCCGCCCATGCGGCGCATTTGGCGCAGTTGCTCGCCCAGATCGTCGAGGTCGAACTGGCCTTTCTGAATCTTCTTGGCGAGCGCTTCGGCCTTTTCGGCGTCGACGGTTTCGGCTGCCTTCTCGACCAGGCTTACGACATCGCCTTGGCCCAGGATGCGGCCGGCAATGCGGCGGGGGTGGAAGTCTTCAAGGGCGTCGATCTTTTCGCCGGTGCCGAGCAACTTGATCGGCGCGCCGGTGATGGCACGCATCGAAAGCGCCGCGCCGCCGCGGCCGTCGCCGTCGATGCGGGTGAGCACGATGCCGGAGAGGCCGATGCGTTCCTGGAATTGCTTGGCGACGTTGATCGCGTCTTGGCCCGACAGACTGTCGGCGACGAGCAGCGTTTCGGCGGGTGCCGACAGATCGCGGATCTGCGCGATCTCGGACATCAGTGCTTCGTCGATGTGAAGGCGGCCGGCGGTGTCGAGCAACAAAACGTCATAGCCCGACAGTTTTGCCGCTTGCAGGGCGCGCCGCGCGATGTCAGCCGGCGTTTGACCGGCCATGATCGGCAGCGTCGCGACGCCGATTTGTTCGCCGAGGATTTTCAGCTGTTCCTGCGCGGCGGGCCTGCGCGTATCGAGCGAGGCCATCAAGACTTTCTTCTTGTCGCGGTTCGTTAGGCGAAGGCCGATTTTCGCGGTCGTCGTCGTTTTGCCCGAGCCCTGCAAGCCCACCATCATGATGACGGCGGGCGGTACCACATCGAGCGAGAGTCCCTGGGCTTCTTCGCCGAGCGTTTCGACCAGGATGTCGTGCACGATTTTGACGATCTGCTGGCCGGGGGCGACCGAGCGCAAAACGTCGGCGCCGATCGCGCGATCGCGCACCTTGGCGAGGAAGTCCTTGATGACCGAAAGCGAGACGTCGGCTTCGATCAAGGCCAGACGCACTTCGCGCAATGCGGCGTCGACATCGACCTCCGACAGCGCACCGCGCCCGGTCAGGCCGTCGAAGACCGACGACAAGCGATTGGTCAAAGCGTCGAACATTTCGTCCGTTTAGTCCTTAATGCGTTTGCCCAAATGCCGAACGCGCCCGCGGGCGCAACGCGCTGGCGGACGTTGACCTTGAGGGGAGGCCCCAAGGCGGATCGGCATGAATCGATCCAGGAAATTGGCGTGGAACCTAGGGAGGGCCGCTCTACGAGTCAAGACAGGCAGGGTTAATCCGGCCTTGAACGACGCGCCAATCCATCAGTTGCACTCGGAAATACGAGTAGACGAGTGCGAGTTGGTGGGCGCGTTCCTTCAGCAATGAGCCTGAATCGTGGCCGCCGCCGCGCACGTTGGCGATGGCATAAGCGCCGCCTTGCTCAAGCCAGAGTTCGCCCGCCGTCGCCCAATACCAGGGGACCCTCGGACTCTGGAAGCCGCCATAGGCGCACAACAGCGTGGGCGTCGAAACGCGGCGGCAGTTCTTTGATCAGGCGCAACTCGCCGCCCGGCACCCCGTTCGTAGCACGGCCGCGGTTCAAACTCACCTTGCTGGAGCGGCAGGACCGCAAGAAGGAAAATTGGAAACACCAATCACACTAAGATCAGCGAGAAGAGAGAGAAGGCAGAGCGATCGGCGTGTAGCGACAATCGGGAGGGGCGCCGCACCAATCCAGCATCCTTATGCCGAGCGTCTTGGCCGCCTTGGTGTGCTTGATGTTTCGGATTTTCCTTTTCGACGGCTTTGCCTTTGCGACATACGGTCTGGTCATCGCGGGGTATCAACGCCTATATACCGGCCCATGAGCGTGACCTTTTTTAAGATGAACGGGCTGGGCAACGATTTTGTCGTTGTCGACGCGCGCGCGCGCAAGGTCCGTTTTTCCGCCGAAGCAGCGCGGCGGATCGGCGACCGGCACCGTGGTGTGGGTTTCGATCAGTTGCTTTCGATCGAACCTGCGAACGGCGCGGGCGATGCGGTCATGCGCATTTGGAACCCGGACGGCAGCGTCGCCGAAGCGTGCGGCAACGGCACGCGTTGCGTGGCGGACCTTTTGCTCGGCGAGACGAACAAGACGTCGGTGACGCTCTCCACTTCGGGCGGGCTGCTTTCCTGCACGCGCGAGGCCGATGGGCGCATCATGGTCGATATGGGCGAACCCAAGCTCGAATGGCAGGACATTCCGCTTGCCGAGCGGATGGACACGCGCACGCTCGATATTCAGATGGGTCCGATCGATGCGCCGGTGCTGGTCGGGCCGTCGGCGGTGAATATGGGCAATCCGCATTGCATCTTCTTCGTCGCGGACGCCGAGGCGCACGATCTGAAAAAGATCGGGCCGATGCTCGAGCATCATCCTTTATTCCCCGAGAAGGCGAATATCAGCCTGGCGCAGGTCAAGGGTAAGGGCGAAGTGCGGCTGCGGGTTTGGGAGCGCGGCGCGGGGCTCACCCTGGCTTGCGGGTCGGCGGCGTGTGCCGCGGCGGTGGCGGGCGCGCGCAAGAAGCTCACAGATCGCAAAGTACGTGTCGTGCTCGACGGCGGGGCGCTCGACATCGAGTGGCGCGCGGACAATCACGTCCTGATGACGGGACCGACGGAGTTGAATTTTACCGGCGAACTCAGCGATCGGTACTTCGCTTGAACGTCGAGGTCATCACGCTGGGGTGCCGGCTCAACAGCTACGAGTCCGAGGTAATCCGCGCCAAGGCGCGCGAGGCGGGGCTCGAGAACGCAATCATCGTCAACACCTGCGCGGTGACGAGCGAGGCCGTGCGTCAGGCACGCCAGCAGATCCGCCGCTCGCGCAAGGAAAACCCCGGCGCGCGCATCATCGTGACGGGATGTGCGGCGCAGACCGAGACCGAGACGTTCGCGCGCATGCCCGAAGTCGATCAGGTTTTGGGCAATGCCGACAAGCTCGAGGCGCGGGCCTATGCGTTCGATGGCGTGCGCGAGCGGGTGCGGGTCAACGACATTATGTCGGTGCGCGAAACGGCGTCGCACTTGATCGCGGGGTTCGATGGTCGCGCCCGGGCGTTCGTACAGGTGCAGAACGGCTGCGATCATCGCTGCACGTTTTGCATTATTCCCTATGGCCGCGGACCGTCGCGCAGCGTGCCGGCGGGCGCGGTGGTCGAAGACATTCGCCGCCTGGTCGATCAAGGCGTGCGCGAGGTTGTGCTGACCGGCGTCGACATTACCGCTTATGGCGCGGATCTGCCGGGGCACGCGACGTTGGGGCGGCTGGTCGAGCAGATCTTGACGTTGGTGCCCGGTTTGGCACGGCTAAGGCTGTCTTCGCTCGATGTCGCGGAATGCGACGAGCGGTTGATCGATCTGGCCGCGAACGAGGCGCGGCTGATGCCGCATCTGCATCTGTCGCTGCAGGCCGGGCACGACATGATCTTGAAGCGGATGAAGCGGCGGCACACGACGGCGCAGGCAGTGGCGTTTTGCGAGCGCTTACGCGCCCTTCGGCCCGAGATCGTGTTTGGCGCCGATTTCATCGCAGGCTTTCCGACCGAGAGCGATGCCATGTTCGAAGCGACGATCGAGCATGTGCGGGCTTGCGGTTTGACCTATTTGCATGTGTTTCCGTTTTCGGCGCGCGAGCGCACGCCGGCGGCGCGCATGCCGCTTCTGCCCGGAAACGTCGCCAAGGCGCGCGCGGCGCGGTTGCGCGCGGCGGGGGCGGAGGCGCTGGCGCTGCATCTTGCGTCGCTGAAGGGGCAAGAGATCGAATTGCTGGTCGAACAAGACCTGATCGCGCGCAGTCCGACTTATGCGCCAGTGAAGCTCGCGCGCGCGCATGTTAGCGGCTCTTTGCTGCGCGCGCTTGTGACCGGCTCGGATGCGCGCTTTGCTTATGCCGAGGCGGCGTAGTGGCCGAGGCCGACGGCAAGAAGCCCGGGTTTTTCGCACGCCTGAAAGCAGGGCTTTCGCGCAGCACGCAAACGCTGACGCAAGGGATTACGCGCGTTTTCACGCGCAAGACGCTCGATCAGGCGGCGCTCGACGAGCTTGAGGAGCTGCTGATCGGCGCCGATATGGGGGCCAAGGTCGCCGCGGACGTTGTGGCCGAGATCAAACGCACCCGGTTCAATTCCGACGTCGGCGAGGAGGAAATTCGCGGCGTGTTGGCCGACGAAGTCGCCAAGATTTTGCGTCGCGTCGCAAAGCCTTTGACCATTCGGCCGGAGTTGAAGCCGCACGTCATCTTGGTCGCCGGGGTCAACGGTTCGGGCAAGACGACGACGATCGGTAAGTTGGCACAGAAATATCGCGGCGAAGGTTTGAAGGTGATGCTGGCCGCCGGCGATACGTTTCGCGCCGCGGCGGTTGAGCAGCTGAAGATTTGGGGTGAGCGCACCGGCGCGCCGGTGGTCGCCAAGGAAATCGGCGCGGACGCGGCGGGGCTTGCGTTCGAAGCGTTCGAGCGGGCGCGCAAGGAAGGCTTCGACGTGCTTCTGATCGATACCGCCGGGCGGTTGCAGAACAAGGCCGGGCTCATGGCCGAGCTTGAGAAGATGGTGCGGGTTCTGAAGAAGATGGACTCCGACGTCCCGCACAGCGCGATTTTGGTGCTGGACGCAACGACGGGGCAAAACGCGGTGGTGCAGGCCGAAGTGTTCCGTGCGGCGGCCAAGATCACGGGCTTGGTGATGACCAAGCTCGACGGTACGGCGCGCGGGGGGATTTTGGTTTCGATCGCGGAAAAATTCGACCTGCCCGTTCACTATGTCGGCGTGGGCGAAAGCGCCGAGGATCTGCAACCCTTTGACGCAGATAGCTTTGCGCGGGCGCTGGTGGGCGTGGCGGCGTAGGGCGGGCGTGGAAATTGTGACGGATTGCCGCTTTCGCTTCTGGCGGCCGGCGGCACTTGGCGGTTATGTTCGCCTTCATCATGCACCCTCTCGTTAAACTCGCGCTCGATCTTGGGCCGCTCGTCGTCTTCTTCGCCAGCTACTACGCCTTCGGAATCTTTCCGGCGACGGGCGTGTTCATGGCGGCGACCTTGGCGGCCGCGGCCACGTCGTACGCGCTGGTTCGAAAAGTCTCGCCGCTGATGATCTTCAGCGCGGTCGTCGTGTTGGTCTTCGGCGGACTGACGCTGTGGCTCAAGGACGAGACCTTCATCAAGCTGAAGCCGACGATCTATTACATCGCCGTGTCCGGTATTCTGTTCGGCGGCCTCGCGTTCGGGCGGCTGGTCATCAAGGACGTCATGGACATGGCAATGCATTTGACCGACGAGGGTTGGCGCAAGTTCACCGTGCGGATCGGCCTGTTCTTCTTGTGCATGGCGGGACTGAACGAATTCGTGTGGCGCAACTTCTCGACCGATACTTGGCTTTGGATGAAGGTCTGGGGCTTTATTCCGCTAAGCTTCCTGTTCTTCGCGGCGCAAATGCCGTTGCTGATGCGCTACGAAATCAAAGAGACCGACGGCGAAACGCCAAAGTCGGTATAAATTTCTGGCTCGTGGAAGCGTTTCGCGCGATGACGCGAAGTTGAGTTTGAATTCGTCTCCTTAGGCTCGACTTAACCAAGCGCCTTGCTCGAGCCTCGCGAACTCGATCAAATTTTACCGTTGTGCTCAAATGCCTCGCAATGTCGCCCACCTAAGCTCGGCGAATGAAGGGGCGGAGCGACTTTGTTGTCATCGAAGGGAGCAAGACTGCTCCTCTGCCGGTGCGGCGAGATATTCTTCTCGGCGCAACAACGGTTGCCGCGACGTTCGTCGTGGTCTTGACGGCCCTGCTTTGGCCTGCGCCGCCGCCTAACTCTCCGGTGCATGCCTCTCCGTCCATTGCCATGACGGTGACGCGTCCAAATATCCGTGTCATCGACGGAGACACGATCGAAGAGCGAACAAGCGGCGTGAGATACAGACTCGCGAATGTCGATACGCCGGAAACGGGAGATCGCGCGCGGTGCACCGCCGAGCGCCAATTGGGAAACCAAGCGAAATCGGCAGCGCGCTCGCTCGTGGGCAGCGCCCAAAGTCTTGAAATTTTGCCGTCGGGCCGTGTCGACAAGTATGGGCGGACGATTGCGTATGTGAAAGTGGACGGTCAGGACCTTGGCGTGATTCTTATTGCGCGTAATCTGGCGCGGCAATGGAGCGGACGCCGGGAACCATGGTGCGACGCGAGCGGCCGCTTGATCCGTTGAGCCGCACTACACCCTCGTTTTCTCCTTGAACGGGCATAGGTCGCGCACCACGCAGGCGGGGCATTTTGGTTTGCGGGCGATGCAGGTGTAACGGCCGTGCAGGATGAGCCAATGGTGGGCGTGTTGCTTGAAGCGGGCGGGGACGATTTTTTCGAGATCGTCCTCCACCGCGCGCGGGGTTTTTCCTTTCGACAGGCCCATGCGGTTGGCCACGCGGAAGACGTGGGTGTCGACGGCGATGGTGGGTATGCCGAAGGCCATGTTCATGACCACGTTCGCGGTCTTGCGGCCGACGCCGGGCAAGGCTTCGAGCGCGTCGCGGTCGTGGGGAACCTCGCTGGCGTGATGTTCGATCAAGAGTCTTGAGAGAGCGATGACGTTTTTGGCTTTGGCGCGGAACAAGCCGATCGCTTTGATGTGTTCGATCAGGCCCGCTTCGCCGAGCTTGATCATCTTCTCGGGCGCGGTGACGGTCTTGAACAGTTTTTCCGTCGCCTTGTTGACGCCCTTGTCGGTGGCTTGGGCCGAAAGCACCACCGCCACCAACAGCGTGTAGGGATTGACGTGGGCAAGTTCGCCCTTGGGTTCGGGCGTGGCCTTGGCCAGGCGTTTGAAGATGGCATCGATATTCTTGCTCATCGCCAATCATACCAGATGACTGGAGTTCCCACTCCTGCGCTGTGGCGCTTCAGTTTCAACACGAAGGCACGAAGGGCTCGGAGGTTCACCAAGCGGCACGACCAAGCTTAGCCGGTGCTGAAATACCGGTTAGCCCGATTAAGATCGGGCGCGGAACGCGCCGATTTCAGTTCTTCGTGAACCTTCGAGCCCTTCGTGCCTTCGTGGTGAAGCTGAACCGATACCGGGCACAGACCGGTCTTGGATGCCAAGCGGCGCTGGAAGAATTGTCCCCGCTTTGCTAGGGTCGGGCATGACCTGCAAAGAGCAATTGCTGATCCTCTGCGCCCGGATGGGTTTTAATCCGTAACGGCTCGCGCGCGGTTACCGCGCCCTGATCTTGAGAACGACCGTTCTCGCCCCCCATTCCAAGCCATCTTCGAAAGCGACACCCATGTCCAGAAAAGCCGCGACGCACAACCAGACCAAGCATTGGCAGGCACTCGACGCCGCGCATCATATTCATCCGTTCACCGAGACCCTTTCGCTCAACAAAAAAGGCGTGCGAGTGATCACTAAGGCCGACGGGATCAATCTGTGGGATTCCGACGGCCACAAGCTGATCGACGGTATGTCGGGTTTGTGGTGCGTGAATGTCGGTTACGGGCGGACCGAGTTGGCGGAAGCCGCCTACGAGGCGATGACGCAGCTGCCCTACTACAATCTGTTCTTTCAGACGACAAATCCGCCGGCAACCGAACTTGCCGCGAAGCTCGCCAGCCTGTTGCCGGCCGGGTTGAGCCGGATCTTCTTCGCCAATTCCGGATCGGAGGCGAACGATACGGCGCTGAAGATGATCCGCTATTACTGGAACCTGCAGGGCCGGCCGCAGAAGAAAATCCATATCTCGCGAGAGTACGGCTATCACGGGGTGACGATGGCGGCGGCTTCCCTGTCCGGGTTGACGCCGATGCACCCGCAATTCGATTTGCCGCTGGCTGGGTTCGAGAAGGTGCCGACCGCCTATTGGTACATGTTCGGCGGCGACAAAGACCCGAATGCGTATGGGCTGGAGGTGGCGCGCAAGCTGGAGGAGAAAATCTTGGAGTTGGGAGCCGACCGGGTGGCCTCGTTCTCGGCCGAGCCGATCCACGGGGCGGGCGGGCTGTTGTTCCCGCCGGACAGTTACTGGCCGGAAATCCAGCGAATCTGCAAGAAATACGATGTGCTGTTGCACCTGGACGAGGTCATTACCGGTTTCGGACGGACGGGTAATTGGTTCGGGTCGCAGACCTTCAATATCGCGCCCGACATCATGACCCTGGCGAAGGGGCTTTCGTCGGGATACCAGCCGATCTCGGCGGTCGCACTCGGCCCGCGTGTGGGCGACGCGCTTGCTACCGCCAATGAGGAGCTTGTTCACGGCTTCACCTGGTCGGGGCATCCGGTCGCCTGCGCGGTGGCCTTGAAGAATTTGGAGATCATCGAACGAGAAAAGCTCGTCGAACGCGTGCATGACGACATAGGTCCCTACTTCCAGGCGAAGATTCGAGAGTTAACGAATCACCCTTTGGTCGGGGAAGTGCGCGGGGTCGGACTGCTCGGTGCGATCGAACTGGTGAAGGACAAGACGAAGCGCGAGTTCTTTCCGTCCGACGCCAATGTGGGGACGCTGTGCCGAAACCACTGTTTCGCGAACGGACTCGTGATGCGCGCGATTCGCGACACGATGGTATTGGCGCCGCCGCTAATCGTTAAACGCGAAGAGGTCGACGAAATTGTCAGGCTGGCGCGGCGCTGTTTCGACCTGACGGCGAGTGAGCTTGGGTTGTCCACAAGTTGAGGCGTGCGAACACGTGTCTTGTTCCCCACGACGGAAAAAAATGTGTGCCTCGAAAGCCATAGTCATTAATAATGTGTAAGCCCTGAGAAAAAAGTTGCCGCCTGTTGCATCCGCGCATATAGTGATTCTCAGACAGTCGGTAACACGCTGGTTTCGCGTTGCCCCCCCCGCTAGCGGGACCAGTAATCGCCTGTCTAAGCGTCAGAAAATCCCCTCCTGACGCGTGGCGCGTTAAAGCGCGTTTTGACCCCCGGCTGGACGCACAGCCGGGGGTCTTTTCATTTCTAAGTTGCGGTTTGCGCGCCCCACCCGCATTAACCTTTGACCATGCCCCCCATCAGACTCGCTACCTGGAACATCAACTCCGTGCGCCTGCGGATAGGCCTTGTCGCCAAGCTGGCGCGCGAGCAGCGGATCGACGTTTTGTGCCTGCAGGAGACGAAGGTCGCCGACCCGCAGTTTCCGCACAAAGAGATCGGCCGGATGGGTTTTGAGCACATCGCGATCAACGGACAGAAGGGCTATCACGGCGTCGCCATTCTTTCGCGCTTGCCGTTTTCGAAGGTCGAAGCGAAGGGATTTTGCGACAAGGGCGATGCGCGGCATCTGCGCGTGACGCTACCCGGCGAGATCGACATCCATAATTTTTACGTGCCGGCGGGCGGCGACATTCCCGACCGGCAAGAGAACGACAAGTTCGCGCACAAGCTGCAGTTCCTGGACGAGATGGAGCAATATTTCTCCAAGATGAAATCGAAGCGTTCGGCGCGGCGCGTGGTCGTCGGCGATTTGAACGTGGCGCCGTTCGAGCACGATGTGTGGAGCCACAAGCAGCTGCTCAACATCGTCAGCCATACGCCGGTCGAGACCGAGAAGATGGCGGCGATTTATTCCTCGCACAATTGGATCGACGTGACGCGCACGTTCGTGCCGAAGGACAAGAAGATTTTCAGCTGGTGGAGTTACCGCAATCAAGATTGGAAGGTGTCCGATCGCGGGCGGCGGCTCGATCATGTGTGGGTGAGCCCGGGGCTCGACGGCGCGGTGACGAAGCATTCGATCTTGAAGGCGGCGCGCGATTGGGAACGGCCGTCGGACCATGTGCCGATCGTGGTGGAGATCGAGGGGTAGAAGCAATTTCCCAGATTCTTGCTCTCGCTGTCATGGTCCGCGAAGGCGGACAACCCACGACTTTCAATTCCATTGGTCCGAATTTCTGACTTAATACCAACGGAACGAATTTCCGACCTGTGTGCGGTATCGATTCAGATTCACCACGAAGGCACGAAGGGCTCGAAGGTTCACAAAGAGATTGCCGGAGCGCATCGGTCGCTTGCGCGCACCGAAGGCGCGCAATGGCGGCATGAAATGACGCTTCGCGCCGATGACCTTCTTCGTGAGCCTTCGCGGACCATGACAACGCGAGGAGAGTGCGTGGGCGCGTGGTCACCGCTTCATCGCTGCGATCATCACCGTGGACGACGCGGTGGCGATGAGTTTGCCGGCTTCGTCTTTGAGGTCAGCCTCGAGGAAAATCACCGAGCCGCCACGACGCACCGTGCGGGCTTCGGCGAGGATGCGTTGGCCCGGCTGGGCCTGGGCGATGAAGCTGACCTTCATTTCGAGCGTCGGCGTGATTTGGCCCCATTCGATCGTGAGGCCGGCGGCAAGCGAGATGACATCGTCCATGATGGCCGCGGTCATGCCGCCGTGGATGGCGCCATAGCGGTTGGCGAGCTGGTCGGTCGTGTCGTAGGCGACGAGCACCCTGCCCGCCTTGGCGTCGACTTCGAGAATTTCCTGGCCCAGCATGACGGCGGCCGGCGCGGGGCGTTTTAGGATCGCTTGGATGTTGGGCGGATATTGGCCGGGGCTCTTGCGATCGAGCGCCATTTTATTCGAGCCCGGCGTCGCGTAGTTTCGCATGCGCGGCGGAGAGTTCTTTGTTGACGTTGTGCAGACGCACGGCGAGTTCGCGCATCAGTTCGAGCGTCATTTGCGGCAGGTCGCGCAGCATTTGGAAGAACAGGTCCTTTTTGATCTTGAGCGTATCGAGCGGTTCGACGGCGGTGATGGTTGCGGTACGCGGCATGTCGCAGAGGAGCGCCATCTCGCCGACGAAGGCGCTGTCGCCCAGATGAGCGACGATCACGGGTCCGTTCGGCGATGCGACCGAGACGTCGACCTTGCCCTTGAGAATGAGATAGGCGCTATCACCGCGATCGCCTTCATTGAACAGCACGGCGCCGGCGTCGAAGGCCAAGCGTTCGCTGGTGAAGGCCATCAGTTTCAGGCGCGAGGTTTCGATCTGCGCGAAGAGCGGGATGCGCCGTAAGAGTTCGACTTCGTTCTGGATGCTCATTGCGCGGCCTCGCTCAGTGCGCTTTGCAATTTGTCGGCGACGAGGCGTCCGCGTTCGAACACCAGAACTCGATCGAAATGCGGCGCCAAGTCTTCCTTGGTCAGCACCCACAAGGTGGCGCGTCCTTTGCGGCGCGCGAGAACGCGATCGACGATGTCGGCCTTTTGCCGGCCGTCGAGACTGGCGAGGGCGCCGTTGACGACCAACAGCGCCGGTTCCTTGATCAATGCGCGGGCGAGACCCAATTTCTGGCGCTGGCCCGGCGTCAGACGCTTGCCACCCGAGCCGGCGTTGAAGGCCAAGCCCGCTTCGATGATGAGGTCGCGGACGTCGAGTTGGTCGAGCACTTCGCGCATGAGCGCGCCGACGCGTTCGTGCGCCTGTGCCACGCCGTAAGCGACACGGCCGAGAAGAATGTTGTCCTGCAGATTTGCGGCGGGGTTGTAGACGCCTTCGTCGTAGAAGGCGATCTTTGGAGCGAGGTCCGCTGGCAAGGTGTGGGCAAACGTGTTGCGCGCGGCGAGCAAACGCGCGCGGATGTCGTCCGTGATGAGCCCCAAACGATGGCGCGCTTCGACATAGCGCAGCGGCAAGACCGAGAGCTGGGCGCGGTCGGCGTAGGTCAGGCCCGCGGTCTTGGCCCGCTTCATCACTTGCTGATAGGCGGCCAGTTCGCCGGCTGGGATGAAGCTGAATTCGTCGAAGAACGGGTGGTCGGGCGGGAAATCGCGGAACAGTTCGAGCATCGTTTCGGCGATCGACAGACCCATCGCGACCAGATGTTGTTCCAAGCCTTCCTCGGCGACGACGCGCTGGAAGTGCGGAAGCTTGGGCAGATTGTGCGGCTGCATCAACGGATCGACGCTCGAGCCGAACAGAATGTTTTCCGCTATCGAGGCGTTGCGATTGAACGAGGCAGGATCGAAGCGTTCGACCAAATGGACGAGATCGGGCGCGGCCAAGCGTCGATGAAGCGCGATGCGCGCCTCGACAATGCGTTCGGCGGCGGCGGCGTTGACTTTTGGGTCCAGGCGCGCCTGCAGGCCGAATTGATAGACGTCGCCTTCGAGTTCGACGGCTTTCAAGACGTCGACGATGCGATCCAGGATCGTGGCAGGGTCATGTGTTCCCAAGGCTTCGTAATTAATCCAATCGGCGGCGGCATCGAATTCGGGGTTGCCGGCACGCGAGGTTTCGCGGGTGCGGGGATCGGCCGGCGCGCTGCGCTGCGCTTCGAGCTTTAGGCCGTAAAGCAAATTGTCCTTCAAATCGAGCGGGAAGAAATAGCCGTCAGGGCCGGCGTAGGCGATGCGCCGGCCAAGCAGCGATTCCGAAAGCGAGGTGAAATCGGCTTCTCCGGCTTTCACGGTTCCGCTCTTCAACACGATTTGGCGCGCGAACAACAGACCGAGCGCTTCCTTGCCGCAACCGGCGGAGCCGACGACGGCGACCGATTGATCGAGCGGCAAAGCGAGGTCGACGTCGTCGAGCAGGGTGAATCCGGAATCGTCGAGCGCGGTGACGTTCTTCAATTCGATCGGCCCGTCCATGACGGCGCGCGCGGCGAGCGGGGCCTGCATTTCGGGGCTCGCCATGCCGTCGGGTTGGAATTGGTCCATCACTTGGTTGTATTTGATTTCGACGTCCTGACGCTGAAGGTCCCAGTCGATAAGTTCCTTGATCGGGCCGGGAAGATCTTTGTAAGCGACGACGACGGCGACGAGTTGGCCGACATCGAGCTGGCCGGTGATGACGAAATAGCCGCCGGCGGCATAGAAGATGAACGGCGTCAATTGCGCGATGAAATTGTTCAGCGATTTGACGAAGAATTTGCGCTGATAAATTTCGAAACGAATGTCGAAGATGCGGCCCAGGCGGCGCACGATGTCGGCGCGTTCCCAGTTCGAGGTGCCGTGGACGCGGATGTCTTGGCCGCCGTCGACGATTTCGCCGACGCGGCCGGCGAGTTCGCGCGCCTGAAGCTGGCGCATCTTGCCGAGCTGAAGAATGGGTCTGCGCAGGCGCGGGATGATCATAGCCTGGCCGAGGACGACGACCGCCGAGACGAGGCCGAGCCAGAAACTTTGGACCAGAATGAAGATCAGCGCGGTGAAGGCTTGACCGGCCAAGAACACGGGCCAGACGATGGCGTCGCCGGTGAAGCCGCCGAGCGGTTCGACCTCGTCCTTGACCATCGAGGCGATTTCGGACTGCTTGGCCTTGCGCAGATGCGAGGGCGGAAAGCGCAGGACGCGATCGATCAAATCGTAGCGCAGGCGGCGCAACAGGCGTTCGCCAAGCCTTCCTTTCTTCGTGTTGATGAGGAATTTCAGGAAGCCGTTGAACCCCACAAGTGCGAGGAAGGCGAAGCTGAGGGCGAAGAGATAGGAGATGCGATCGAGCGGAACTCCCTCCAGGATCGTCCATTGCCGGCCAAACCATTCCGGGAAACCGATGACCAAACGCATGAAATTTTGCGTTGCGTCCGGCGATTCGAAGCCATGGCCCTGAATCGGTCCGTTGATGATCAGTTTAGGCAAGGTCAAGATGACGAAATAGAACGGCTGGGCGGCAATGGCGATGCTCAAAATGATGAGCTGATCGCGTCGCGAATGCTGCCAGATATACTTGTAGAGCGAATGCGTTGCCATGCGGGTGTCGCGCAAGACCCTGCGATGATGCCGGAATCGCCCGCAGGCTAGAGAGAAAGTGCCGAGATTGCCACGCCCTTTCGCGCGCGCGTGCTTCCGTGCAAAATCAACACTGTGCCGGGCGTTTGAGCGCCATGATTCGAGTATAGAGGTTTACCATTTCTGCTACTTCCGGGCGCGTTCTGATCTACAGCCACGACAGTTTCGGGCTTGGGCACATTCGCCGCTGCCGGACGATCGCGCATGCGCTGGCGGGGGCGTTTCCAAAGCTCAAAGTGCTGATCGTGTCGGGGTCGCCGATCATCGGCAGTTTCGATTTCAAAACGCGCGTCGATTTCGTCCGGGTGCCCGGCATCATCAAATTGCGCAACGGCGACTACGTGCCGCTGGGCGATCACGGGTCGATCCAGGAAACGACGGCGTTGCGATCGTCGCTGATCACGGAGACCGCGGTAAAATTCGAACCGGATGTGTTTATCGTCGACAAGGAGCCGCTCGGGTTGCGCGGCGAGCTTGAGGGTACGCTCGAGGCCTTGAAGGGGCGCGGGACGCGGTTGGTTCTGGGTCTGCGGGACATATTGGACGAGCCGGAAACCTTGGCTGCGGAATGGCGGCGCAAGCGTGCGATTCCCGCCGTGGAGCAGCTTTATGACGACATTTGGGTCTATGGCCTGCAGGCGATCTACGATCCGTTGCAGGGTTTGGCACTCTCGGCCGATGTCGGGCGCAAGACGCAGTTCACCGGGTATTTGCGGCGCACCCGGCCGGCGGCACGCGCGGATTCGGATATCGAGGGGCTGAGCGAGCGCATCTTGGTGACGCCGGGAGGCGGAGGCGACGGCGAGTTGCTGATCGATTGGGCGATCGGCGCCTATGAGCGCGATGCGCACGCGTTGGCACCGGGGTTGATCGTGCTCGGGCCATTCATGCGGGCGGAGGCGCGCGCCGCGTTCGAGCGACGTGCGGCGTCGATCCCGTCGCTCAAGGTGCTGACGTTCGAGCCGCGCATGGAACATCTGATGGCCGAGTGTTTGGCGGCGGCTTCGATGGGCGGTTACAACACTTTTTGCGAGATCCTATCGTTCGACAAGCGGGCGTTGATTGTGCCGCGCCATACGCCGCGGCTGGAGCAGACCATCCGCGCGGAAGCCGCGCAGCGGTTGGGACTGACACGGATGCTGGCCGAGCCGCGGGAGGGCGCGGCGGCGGATATCGACGCGATGGTGCGTGCGCTGAAGGCCCTTCCGCAGCAGCCGTTACCGTCGGTGCGCGCGGCACCGGGGTTGCTCGATGGGCTGGACAAGGTCGTTGCCGATTGCGGGTCTTGGCTGGGGCGCAATCCGGCGGTATCGGCATCGTGAGCGTGAGCGCGCCAGCGCTTGCCATCGTCGTAAAGGGGTTTCCGCGTCTGTCGGAGACATTCGTCGCGCGCGAATTGCAGGCGCTTGAAGCGCGCGGACTTGCGTTTTCGCTGTATGCGTTGCGTCATCCGGGAAGCGACGCCGCGTTAGTCGAGAATAAAGTGAGCGCGGCGGCGCATTATTTGCCGGAATATTTGCATGAAGCGCCGTTGCGGGTGTTTGCTGCCGCGGTGCGCGTGCGGAGGATGCCGGGCTTTGCCGCGGCATGGCGTGCCTTTCGCGCCGATCTTACGTTGGAGTTCGAACGCGGCCGGGTGCGGCGTTTCGGTCAGGCGTGCGTGCTGGCCTGCGAGATGCCCGAGAGCGTGCGTCATATCTATGCGCATTTCGCGCACAGCCCGGCCTCAGTCGCGCGCTATGCGGCGATAATGAGGGGTATCGGCTTCAGCATCTCGGCGCACGCGAAAGACATTTGGACGGCGCCGGCATGGGACTTGCGCCAGAAGATGCGCGAGGCGGGGTTTGTGACCGTGTGCAATCGGGCGGGGTACGACCGGTTGGCGACGCTCGGCGGCGGCCGGTTGAACTTGATCAAGCATGGCTTGGCGACCGACGCCCTGATTGCGGCAGCCCCGGCGCAAACGCGCGACGGATCGGCGTCGAACGATCCGGTGAGGCTTGTCTCGATCGCGCGAGCAGTCGAGAAAAAAGGACTGCGCACGCTGGTCGACGCTTTGGCGCAGTTGCCGCGTGGATTGGCGTTCCGGTTCGACCACTACGGCGGCGGCCCGTTGATCAATGAATTGAAGGAGAAGACGCGCGGCTTGGGATTGGACGATCGCGTCACCTGGCATGGACCGCAGACGCATGCGGCGGTGATCGCGGCGCTCGATCGTTCCGATCTTTTTGTGCTGCCGGCCAGGATGGGCAGCGACGGGGATCGCGACGGAATTCCGAACGCCTTGTTGGAGGCGCAGGCGCGTGGGCTTGCCGTGATCTCGACGCGGGTGGGCGGCATCGAAGAGGCGGTTGCGGACGGACGCACCGGGCAGTTGGTGGCGCCGGGCGATGCGGACGCGCTCGCGGCGGCATTGCGCGAGCTTATAAGGCGCCCGCAGGCACGCGAAGCGCTCGGCCGGGAGGCGCTTGCGCACGCGCGGCGGGCGTACGATGCGCAAGCCGGTTACGATGCGCTTGCCGATCTGATCCGAAAGCAGGTTAAAGGTTGATGCGTGCGATCTTCTATGCGCCGATGGCAAATCCCGACGCGGTCGCCGCGTCCGGCGTGCCGCGCATGGGGGTGCTGTTGCAGCGCGCGTTGAAGGCTGCCGGTGTCGATGTGCAGGTGCCGAGATTGCCGCGGACCTATGATGGGCGCGGTGACGCGGCGCTACAGCGCGAGGTTCGCGAGACGAGCGCGCAAGCGGGACGCGACTTGCTTGCCCGCATTCGCGACGGGCAAATTCCCAAGCCCGATTTTTGGTTCAGCTATCACGTCTACTACAAATCGCCCGATTGGATCGGGCCTCGCGTTGCTCGCGAATTGCGCATTCCATATCTCGCCGCGGAATGTTCGCACGCGCCTAAGCGGGCCGGAGGGCCGTGGGCCGTGGGGCACGAAGGCACGACACTTGCCTTGAGTTCGGCGGAGCGGGTGTTAGCGATGACGGCGTTCGACCGCGTTTGTCTCGAACGTTTGGTGCCGGGCCGCGTGCGCGATTTGAAACCGTTCATCGACGTTGCCGCCTTTCGCGAACCTTCCGCGCACAGTTATGTGGTGCCGCATCTGGTTGCGGTCGGCATGATGCGCAACGACCGCAAGCGCGCGAGTTATGCGATGCTGGCGGCGGTATTGCGCATGGTGGCGGACTTGCCCTTGAAGCTGACGATCGCGGGCGACGGCGTGTATCGGCATGAAGTGGGTGAGATGTTTCGAGAGCCGGCGACAAGTCATAACGTGCAATTCGCGGGCGAGGTTGAGAGCGAACGCATCCCAGCGCTGCTGAATTCGGGCGACATTTTTGTTTGGCCGGGCATCGGCGAGGCGTATGGGCTTGTTTTCTTGGAGGCGCAGGCCGCCGGTCTTCCCGTCGTTGCTTGCCGCGATCGGGGCGTACCGGACGTCACGCGCGAGGACGAGACGACGTTGTTGTGCGCACCCGACGATGTGGCGGCCTATGCCGCGAACTTGCGGCGTATGATGACCGATCACGGATTGCGTCAACGGTTCTGCGTGGCGGCGCGGGCGTTCGTTCATACGGAGCGGAGCATCGACGCAGCGGGCGCGACGTTGCGGTCCGTGTTGGCGGAGCTTGATCTTAGATGAGCGCGCGGGTGTTCGTCTGGGTGCAGCATTTGCTCGGGTTCGGGCATTTCGCCCGGGCGCGGGCCGTGTCGGAGGCGCTGCGCGATGCGGGTTTCGCCGTCACGTTGGCGAGCGGTGGCGTGACGCCGGCGGAAGCGGTTCCGACCGGAATTGCGTTCGTTCAACTCCCGGCGGCGCGGGCGAAGGACGAGTTGTTCGAAAATCTCGTCGATGCGCAGGGCAACGATGTCGACCAGGCTTGGCTCGGGCGGCGGCGCGATGTGTTGCTCGATGCTCTGCGCGGCGCCAGGCCGGATGCGGTGCTCACGGAGACGTTCCCGTTCGGGCGGCGGCTGCTGAATTTCGAGTTGCAGGCGCTGTTGAGCGAAGTGGCGAAGATGTCGCCGCGGCCGAAGTTGATCGCCTCCGTGCGCGATGTGTTGCAGCGCCCGCGCAAAGCGGGACGCGCCGAAGCGGCGGTGGCGATCGCGCGCGACCACTACGACGCGATCATGGTGCACGGCGACCCGAATATTATTCGCTTGGAGGAAAGCTTCGCGGAGATCGCGGCATTGGCGGAGCGTTTTGTCTATGCCGGCTATATCTGCGTCGAGATGCCGACGTCCGACGGCGCGCGGCGCGAGGTTTTGGTGTCGGCGGGCGGCGGCGTGACAGGGCGCGCCTTGATGAAAGCGGCACTTGAAGCGCGCGCGCTTTCGCGACTCAAGGATCGGCCTTGGACGCTAGTCACCGGGCCGTTGACGGACGAACCGCAGGGAGAGGTGCCCGGCGTGACGGTCGTGCGCAGTCTACCGGATTTTCGCGCGCGGCTTGCAGGCGCCGCCGTTTCGATTTCGCAAGCCGGCTACAACACCATGATCGAGGCGGTGAAGGCACGAACCCCGTCGGTCGTGGTGCCGTACGAAACGGAGCGCGAAAAGGAACAGGCGATGCGCGCGGCGCGTTTTGCCGAACGCGGTTTGGTCAAGGTGTTGCGGGCGGAGACGCTCGACCCGACGGCGCTGGCGCACGCGATCGACGCGTGCGAAGGCGTGGCACCGCCGCAGTTCGCCATCGATTTCAACGGACGCGAGGGCGCGGCGCTCGCGGTGCGCCGGATTCTCGAACGATGAGCGAGATTCAGATCCATCGCTGGCCTGCCCGCGCGCTTTCAGGCGATGTGATCCGCGGCGCGGCTGCGTTAGGCGCTGCGCTGTTCTTGCTGTTGCTGGTTCCCGTCGCGTCGAGTGTTTTTTTCGTCGCGCTTGCGTTGAGCGTCGTTTTCGGTTTGTACCTGGCCGGTACGCTATCGCGGCTGCGCTCAACGATTGAAATCGACGAGCAAGGCGTGCGCCTTAGCGGTGGATTGTTGGGCGCGAAATCGATCAAATGGACCGAATTGAGGCGGTTCGAGTTGCGCTATTTCTCGCTGCGGCGCGACCGCAAGGAAGGGTGGATGGATTTGAAGCTGCATGGCGGCAGACAGACGATTGCGATCGACGATCGATTGGACCGCTTTCACGACGTGCTTGCGCGTGCGTGGGAGGCCGCGCGCGCGGCGGAGGTCGGCGTCTCGGAAGCTACGCACGCCAATTTGATTGCGGCCGGCGTCATTGCGATGCCGGGGATCTGAGATGGCGACGGCCGATGTGCTGACCATCGAGGGCCTGACCGTCAGTTTTCGCAACAGCGGGCGCGTGACTCCGATTTTGAAGGACGTGAGTTTTTCCGTGCCTGCCGGCAAGACGGTTGCGCTCGTCGGCGAAAGCGGGTCGGGCAAGTCGACCATCGGGTCGTCGATCATGGGACTGCTTCCGGCCGGCAGCAGCGAATGCAGCGGGCGCATCATTTTCCGCGATCCCTTGGGCGTCGAGTCCGCCGTCGATCTGATGACGCTGGCGCCGGACCCGTTCCGGCGGTTGCGCGGCAGTCGCGTCGCCATGGCGTTCCAGGAGCCGTCGGCGGCGTTGTCGCCGGTCGTCAGCATCGGCGCGATGCTGACCGAGACGTTGATGGCGCACGAGCGATTATCGGCAGGCAAGGCACGTGCACGCGCCATCGACGTGTTGGGCCATGTCGGATTTCCCGAGCCCGCGGCGGCCTTTGGGCGTTATCCGTTCGAGTTGTCGGGCGGGTTGCGGCAACGGGCGATGTTGGCGTCGGCGCTTGTGTGCCGGCCCGCGCTCGTTATCGCAGACGAGCCGACATCGGCGCTGGACGTCACCGTGCAAGCGTTGGCGCTGAAGCTGCTTGCCGATTTGCAGGACGAGATGGGATTGAGCCTGCTTTTCATCACCCACGATTTCGGCGTGGTGGCCAACGTCGCCGATTTCGTCGTCGTGCTGCGCGACGGGGCGGTCGTCGAACAAGGTCTTATGCGCGAGGTCTTGACGAACCCTCGTTCGGACTATGCGCGGGCGCTTCTTGCGGCCGTGCCGCGGCTTGAGGGTGAGCCGTTCGTGCTCAATCCGCCGCATCCGAGCAGCAGCTCGATCCAAGCGTTGGCGCCAGTGTGGAGCGAACGCTTGGGGCCGCCAGCGGGGACGCCGCTGGTTGAAATCAAAGACGTCAGCAAAAGTTTTACGCCGCGCAAGAGCGGCGCGAATGGAGACGCCGACACGGTCGAGGCCGTCCTCGGCGTCAATCTGACCATCAATGCGGGCGAGTGCGTGGGGCTGGTCGGCGAAAGCGGGTGCGGGAAGTCGACATTGTCGAAAATGGTGCTGCGCGCGCTGACGCCGGATTCGGGAAGCGTGCGCGCTTATGACGGCAAAGGATTGTCGTCGATCGCCAATCTGTCAGGCGATGCGTTGAAGCGTTATCGGACGCGCGTTCAGTATGTGTTTCAAGATCCGTTCGCTTCGCTCAATCCGCGTTTGACGGCCGAGGAGATCGTGACCGAACCCTTCGTCATTCACGGGCACGGCGATGCGAACCAGCGATTGAAATGGGCGGCAGCCTTGTTCGAGATGGTGGGACTCGAGAGCCGGATGTTGATGCGCCATCCGAACGCGTTCTCGGGCGGGCAGCGTCAGCGCATCGGCATCGCGCGCGCTTTGGCGTTGGGACCCGACCTTTTGGTTTGCGACGAGCCGGTGTCGGCGCTGGATGTGTCGGTTCAGGCGCAAATTCTGGGACTGCTCGACGGGTTGAGGCAGGATCTTGGCGTGGCGAGTTTGTTCGTCAGTCACAATCTGGCGGTTGTGCGGGCAATTGCCGCTCGCGTGTTCGTGATGTGCCGGGGGCGTATCGTCGAGGCGGCGCCAACGGCGGCGCTTTTCGCCAACCCGCAACATCCCTATACAAAGGCCCTGTTGGCCGCGAATCCCGAGCCTGATCCCGAGCGCAAACTCGATCTTGCGCTTTTAATGCAAGGCCGCGCTTCGGACCCGGCCGCGTGGCCCGCGCCTTATCGCCTGAATAAGGGCGCAAAGCCGCGCTATGAGACAATCGGCGAAGGTCATATCGTGGCCGTCGCATAACCCGGTTTGAGTTGAGGAACGGCATGCTACGGTTTCTGTGCGGCGCGATGACGATTGCGATGGTTTCAGTTGCGGCCGCAGCCGCAGAAGCCAAAGCACCCACGCCCGTTTTGTCGTTCAAGGAAACGCCGTCGCTCGCGGGCGAGGTGCAGCGCAAAGCGTTGCCGCCGGTTGCAGCGCGCCTGCCGAGCGAACCGCTCGTCGTCGATCTGAGAGCGGGCGGCCGCGAGCCCGGTCGGCAGGGCGGCGTGCTGCGCATGCTGCTCAGCAAGGAAAAGGACGTCCGCTTGCTGAGCGCGTGGGGTTATTCGCGGCTTGTGGGGTGGACGACGGAACTGGAGTTGAAGCCCGACATTTTAAAATCGATCGAGGTGAAAGACGGGCGCGTCTATACGATGCGTCTGCGCGCCGGGCACAAATGGTCGGACGGCAAGCCGTTCACCTCAGAGGACTTTCGCTATTTCTGGCAGGACGTGGCGACAAACAAAGATCTGGCGCCGAAGGGGCCGCCGGTCGACCTGCTGAATTTCGGCGAACAACCCAAAGTCGAGATCGTCGATGCGCTGACGGTGCGTTACAGCTGGAAAATGCCACACCCAGGGTTTCTGGCGGCGCTGGCACAGGCGCGCGAACCCTACATCTATCGTCCGGCGCATTATCTGAAGCCGTTCCATGCGAAATACGCCGACGCAGCCGCGTTGGCGGCGAAGGTGGCGAACGGCAAAGTGCGGACGTGGGCGCAGCTGCACAATCGCATGGACAGCATGGACAATAACGACAATCCAGAGATGCCGACGCTGCAGCCTTGGGTGGCGACGACGGCGATGCCGGCCAACCGTTTTGTTTTCCGGCGTAATCCGTTTTATCATCGCGTCGACAGTGCGGGCGCTCAATTGCCCTATATCGACAACATAGAGATTGCCATTGCCGATGCCGGTTTGATCGCGGCGAAATCGGCGGCGGGGGATACGGATTTGCAGGCGCGCGGGTTGTCGCTCGCCGATATCACCGTGCTGAAAGCGAACGAAGGCAAAGGACGCTACGAGGTTCTGACGTGGCCGATCGCCAAGGGATCGCATGTCGCGCTTTATCCGAATTTGAATGCGAACGACGCGGGCTGGCGCAAATTGATGCGGGAGCGCAATTTCCGACACGCCTTGGCGCTCGGCATCGATCGCAGCGACATCAACCGCGCGCTGTTCTTCGGGCTGGCGACGGAAGGCAACAATACGGTGCTGAAATCTTCGCCGTTGTTCAAGGCGGGTTACCTGACCGCGAACGCGGGCCACGACCCGAAGGCGGCGAACGGATTGCTCGACGGTTTGGGCTTGAAGGCGCGCAATACGGAGGGCACGCGATTGATGGCGGACGGCCGCGCGCTCGATCTCATCGTGGAAACGGCGGGCGAGGCGAAGGAGGAGGCCGATGTGCTGCAGTTGATTGCGCAGCACTACAAGACGATCGGCATCAAGCTCGTCATCAAACCGTCGGACCGCACGGTGATGCGCAACCGGGCCTATGCGGGCGAAGCGGTAATGACTGCGTGGGCCGGGTGGGACATGGGCATTCCGACCGCGGAGATGAGCCCCGGCGAATTGGCGCCGACGCGCCAAGACACGCTGAGCTGGCCGAAATGGGGTCAGTATTTCGAGTCGAGCGGCGCCGCCGGCGAGATGCCCGACATGACCATCGCCAAAGAATTACTCTCGCACAGTGCGGCATGGAACGGCGCCAAGACGCCAGCCGAGCGCAGCGGTTTTTGGGAGAAAATTCTGCGCATTCACGCCGAGCAGCAATTCGTCATCGGCACGGTGTCGGGGGTGATGCAGCCGATCGTGGTCAACACCAAATTGCACAACGTGCCGGAACGCGGCGTGTTCTCGTGGGATCCGGGGGCGCAGTTCGGCATGTACCGGATGGACGAATTTTGGTTCGGCAATTGACGATGGGCGGTGGGGGCTGATGCTGCGCTATACGGCCGAGCGTCTTGTCCTGATGGTACCGGCGCTTGTCGCTATTGCCGCGCTTATTTTTCTGATCATCCAATTGCCGCCCGGCGACTACCTTTCCAATCAAGTGCAGGAATTGAAGGCGCAAGGCGACGCCAATGGTGCGGCCAAGGCCGAGTATTTGCGCAGCGAATATGGGCTCGATCGTCCGGTGATCGAGCAGTTTGGAATGTGGATCGGCGCCTGGCCGGGACCGCGCGGTTATTCCGGATTGATCCAAGGCGATTGGGGCGCGTCGTTCGAGTTCGACAAGCCGGTCGCCGATGTCGTGAGTTATGCGCTGGCGCCGACGATTGCGGTCAACGTGCTGGCGATGATCGCGGTATATTTGATCGCGTTGCCACTTGGAATTCTGGCCGCGACAAAGCAGTACAGCGTGCGCGACGCGGCGATCGCTGGCTTTGCCTATGTGGCGATGGCGACGCCGGGATTTCTGCTGGCGCTGGTGGTGTTGACCTATGCCCACGCTTGGTTCGGTATTTCGATCGGCGGGTTGATCGACCCGCAATATGCCGACGACGATTGGACGGCGGGCAAGATCGGCTCTTTGGCCGCGCATTTGGCGGTGGCGGTCGTGATCATCGCGTTTTCCGGCGTCGGCGCCATGATACGGCGCTTGCGCGCCAATCTGCTCGACGAACTGCGCAAGCCTTATGTCGTCGCGGCGCGGGCGCGAGGCATCAGCGAGACCCGGTTGTTGTTGCGATATCCGGTCCGGATGGCAATCATTCCCTTCATCGCCGATATCGGAAACTTGTTGCCGTCGCTGGTTTCGGGATCGGTGATCGTTTCGGTGGTGTTGAGTTTACCGACCGTCGGGCCAATCCTCGTCCGCGCGCTGCAGTCGCAGGATCAGTTTTTGGCGGGATTTATCCTGTTGTTCGCAGCGGTATTGACGTTGATGGGAACGCTGGTGTCCGATTTGTTGCTGGGCTTGATCGATCCACGCGTGCGTTTGGGGCAGTGGATCGAGCGATGAGCGCGATCGACGCGGCGACGCTGGCGAAACTCGAGGCGCCCAGCTTTCTCGATCGCCTGTGGCGGCGGCGGGGTGCGTTCTTTTCCTTTGTTTTTCTTTGCATTCTGTACGGGTCGTTGCCGTTTGTGGAGATCATCGCGCCTTATGCGCCGGAGACGCGGAACAACGATGCGATCTTCGCGCCGCCCGCGGATGTGAACTGGTTTCACGAGGGCGAGTTCATCGGACCGTTCGTCTATGGCATGACGTCGAAGGTCGATCTGCAGAGTTTCAGGCGCACCTTCGAACTGGATACGACGAAGGTCGAGAAGCTGCGCTTTTTGTGCGACGGCGACGGATACCGGTTTTGGAATTTGTTCGAGGATCATTTCCATGTGGTCTGCCCTTTCGAAGGCGGCGGGTTTTACATTTTCGGCACCGACCGCT
>JANOFM010000078.1:0-3385 GCA_031413635.1 Alphaproteobacteria bacterium
AGAGATCGCAGCCGTCCACTTGCGCATCGACACCATCGAACAAGCGCTGCGCAACAAAGGCCTCACCGTCGTCGACGAGGGTTACCGCGTCGCCTACGCGCTCGCCGAAGACTATCTGCGCACCGGCCTCACCGTAATTACCGACTCGGTCAACCCGCTCCAGATCACGCGCGATGCCTGGCGCAACGTCGCCACGCGCGCCGGCAAACGATCGATCGACATCGAAATCGTCTGCTCGAATACTGAAGAACACCGCCGCCGCATCGAAACCCGACAGCCCGACATTGCCAGCCACCAGCTTCCGACCTGGAACGACGTGATCAGCCGCAAATACCACGCGTGGCATCAAGATCGCCTTCTCGTCGACACTGCGACTGATTCTATGAAAGTCGCCGTCGCAAAAATCCGTGTAGCGCTTGCTTAGTGCGCCTCGTCCCAATGCTTGCCGACCTTAGCCTCCGCCACAAGCGGCACGGAGAGCTCCAGCACCGGATGGCAGGCGCCTTCCATCACGCGCCGCACCACCTCGCTCGTCGCCTTCACCTCGGCGTCCGGCGCTTCGAACACGAGTTCGTCATGCACCTGCAACAACATGCGCGCCGACAGCTTCTTCGCCTTCAGCGCATCGGGCATCCGTATCATCGCACGGCGAATGATGTCGGCGGCCGAGCCTTGGATCGGCGCATTGATCGCGGCGCGCTCCAAGAACGCACGCATCGAAGGGTTCGAGGCGTTGATGTCGGGCAAATGCGCTTTGCGCCCGAAGATCGTCGTGACGAATTTCTGCTCGTGCGCCTCTGCCTTGGTGCGATCCATATAGGCGCGAATACCCGGAAAGCGTTCGAAATAGGTCTTGATATAGGCGCCCGCTTCCTCGCGCGGGATCGACAACAGGATCGCCAACCCGAACGCCGAAATCCCAAAGATGATGCCGAAGATAATCGCCTTCGCCTTGCGCCGCACTGCCGGATCCATGCCCTTGACCGGCACGCCGAACATTTCCGACGCCGTCATCGCGTGAATGTCGAGCCCCTCGGCAAACGCTTTCTTCAGCGCCCCAATGTCGGCGATGTGCGCAAGCAAACGAAGCTCGATCTGACTGTAGTCCGCGCTGATCAGTTTGTGTCCGGGCGCGGCGATGAAGGCCGTTCGAATCTGCCGCCCCTCCTCGGTGCGGATCGGGATGTTCTGCAAATTCGGATCGGTCGACGACAGCCGCCCTGTCGACGTCGACGCCATCGCATAGGACGTGTGAATACGGCCCGTATGCGCGTTGATGAAGGTCGGCAGCGCATCCGTGTAGGTGCTCTTCAACTTCGCAAGCTGCCGCCACTCCATAATGCGCGCCGGCAAAGCGTGTCCCAGCGCCGCCAGTTCCTCAAGCGCATCTGAATCCGTCGACCACGCGCCGGTCTTCGTCTTGCGCCCGCCGGGCAGTTTGAATTTGTCGAACAGAATTTCGCCAAGCTGCTTGGGCGAACCCAAATTGAACTTGCTTTCGGCGAGCTTGTGAATTTCGTCCTCAAGCCCCGCCATCTTTTGCGCAAAGCGATGCGACAGCCGCGCCAGCACGTCGCGGTCGACCAGAATGCCCGCCTGCTCCATGTCGGCCAGCACGCCAATCAGCGGCCGCTCCAGCGTTTCGTAGAGCGTCGTCATGCGTTCGGCCACCAACCGCGGCTTCAACAGCGCGTGCAGGCGCAACGTCACGTCGGCGTCTTCCGCCGAATAGGCGGTTGCCTCTGGAATTCCCACCTTGTCGAACGTCACCAGCGTCTTGCCCTTGCCCGCCACCTCGCTGAACGCGATCGGCTTATGGCCCAAGAAGCGTTCGGACAATTCGTCCATGCCGTGCCGATGCAACCCTTCGTCAAGCGCATAGGACATCAGCATCGTATCGTCGAACGGATACAGCCGGATGCCGTAGCGCAGAAAAATATGGAAATCGTATTTGACGTTCTGCCCGACTTTCAAAACGGCATCGTCTTCGAGCAACGGCTGCAGCTGTTTGACCACATAGTCGCGCGGCAATTGCACCGGCTTGCCGTCGCCGAAATCGAGTCCGTCGGACGCCCCGTGCGCGACCGGGATATAGCACGCCTCACCCGGCGCAACCGACAGCGCCACACCCACGAGTTCGGCCACCAGTTCCGACAGCGACGTCGTCTCGGCATCGACGCAAACCGTGCCCACCTCATGCGCGCGTGCGATCCACCGTGCCAACGCATCTTTCGTCGTCACCGTTTCATATTTCGAGCGGTCGATCGGCTTCAGAATGTCTTCACGATCGACAACGACACCCGGTTCGTTCTTCGCAACAATCGTCGTCGCTTCCTGCCGCGCCTCCGCCTTCGGTGCGGCAACGTCGAGCGTAGCGGCAGGTATCGAATCCGCGTCGCTCAGATCCCACTCGCCGGCGACCCGCTTCATCAGCGTCGAAAACTCCATCGCCTTCAAAAACCCAACGAGCTCGCGCGCGTCCGGTTCGATGACGCCGAATTCCGACAGCGGCACCGGCACCGGCGCCTTATGATCCAGCGTCACCAGCTTCTTCGAAATGCGCGCCATCTCGGCGTGCTCGATCAAGTTTTCGCGCCGCTTGTTCTGTTTGATCTCGCCGGCGCGCTTGAGCAACGTTTCAAGATCGCCATACGTATTGATCAGCTCCGCCGCCGTCTTGATCCCGATCCCCGGCACTCCGGGCACATTGTCGGTGGAATCGCCGGCCAGCGCCTGCACGTCGATCACCTTCGACGGCGGCACCCCGAACTTCTCCATCACCTCGGGCGTGCGGATCGACTTCGACTTCATCGGATCCATCAGCTCGACCTTGCCGTCAACAACAAGCTGCATCAGATCCTTGTCCGACGAAATGATCGTAACCGTCGCCCCAGCCTTCACCGCGAGATCCGCATAGGCGGCAATCAAATCGTCGGCCTCGAACCCGTCCTTCTCGACCGCCGGCACGCCGAATGCGACCGTCGCTTCGCGGATCAACGCGAATTGCGGAATCAGATCCTCCGGCGGCGGCGGTCGGTGTGCTTTGTATTCGGAATAGATGTCATTGCGAAAAGTCTTGCGCGCCGTGTCGAAGATCACCGCCAAATGCGTCGGCCGCTCGCCCGCTTTCGTGTCGCGCAACAGTTTGAACAGCATGTTGCAGAAACCCGACACCGCGCCCACCGGCATCCCGTCGCTCTTGCGCGTCAATGGCGGCAACGCGTGATAGGCGCGAAAAATATAGCCCGACCCGTCGATCAGATAGAGATGATCGCCGCGCTTGATGTCGCGAACTTTTGCCGCGCTCAATGGCGCTCCGCCTCGGCCGCTTCGCGCGACAGAACGAATTTGCGATCGCAATAGGGGCATTCCACCTGTGTGTCCG
>JANOFM010000079.1:0-58805 GCA_031413635.1 Alphaproteobacteria bacterium
GTTGAGTTGGAAAATGATGCTCGTCGAAAGATCGCTTTAGGACCAGCGTTTATTGTTCTAGATAGGCCATCGGCCGTTACTTATCAGTCGTCATATCCAAAAAACGTCCTGCCACGGCTCAGGAGACCACCTGGAACATTATTTGCGTTTGATGTGGTTGAAGGATCCCAGGACACCCCTGCCACCAAAGAAATTGAACAAGCGACCGAAGTGCTTTCTGAATGGGATAAGTTGTACAACATGAAAGACGCCTATAGCGAAGAAACGGAGAAAAGACGCTCCGTGCTTCGACCCCTCCTTGCCGAAGCGACGATGGTATTAAATCTCGCGGCCCGCCTGGAACGACAACGACAGCTTGATTTAGGCCGTTGCATGCTCGGCATCTGTGCATCATCGACGGTCGAAGGGATTACGACACTGAAAGCTTGGGTGACCGCCTTGCAACTGCCGCGAGGCCTTTTGCATGGCATGGATCTCAACGGAGCCAAATAGTCCCCGCGCCGTTCGCGGGTGAGAATGTCCAGATAGATCCTGCCGGTCGTGACGTTGTCGCCCTTCGTGGCCGACACCCCGGTGAAGCGTTCGTAATGCCCGAGGTCGAGATCGGTCTCCGCCCCGTCGTCGGTGACGAACACCTCCCCGTGTTGATAGGGGGACATCGTCCCTGGATCGACGTTTAGATAGGGATCGAGTTTACGAAGCCGAACCTTGAACCCGCGCGCCTGGAGAAGCGCGCCGAGAGCCGCCGATGCGAGACCTTTGCCGAGGGATGAAACCACGCCGCCGGTGATGAAGATAAACCGCGCCATGGACTTGCACCATAATGAGCAAAGGAGTGATCGAACAAGCGAGAATTTGCGCGCCCCGTGGAACGCGTTTCACAAAGCACGCGATAAGCTAATCCGCGCGGAAATCGGCGCTAATTGTCTCCGCCAGATGGAGGCGGCGAAGCAGGCTGAGGTGCAGGCTGTGCGCCGGCGGGAGTGGCGGGTGCAGGTGTCGTCGGTGCGGGCGCCGCCGGGACGGGAATCGCGGACGGCTCGCCAGATGGCGCCGTCGGGCTCGGACCAGCCGGCAAAGGTCCTGTCGGCACCGCCGGCAAAGGTGTCGTCGGCAACGTCGAGCCGTTACCACCAGGCAACAGCGTGCTCGTTCCACGCGTCGACTTTGCCATCAAGGCCAGCGTAATCGACGTCGTGATGAATATCGTAGCAAAGATTACCGTCGTGCGCGTCAATGCGTTCGCCGCACCTCGGCCTGTCATCAATCCGCCCACGCCGCCGCCGGTTCCGAGGCCCAAGCCGCCGCCTTCGGAACGCTGCAGAAGAATGGTGACGATCATCGCCACGCAGGCAACAATGTGGATGGTCAGGAGGACGGCGAACATGATCGGCTGTTTACTCGGCTAAAAGGGGCCCGGAAAGCGGCGGGTTGTAGCCCAAGGCAGGGCGACTTGCTACCCCTGGCTGGTGTGAGGCTCCGCCTCGCGAAATGCAACTGCCGCTCTTCCGCCATGAAGCAAGCCCATTATTCTCGGACATCGACAGATTCGGAGAGCCAGCCCAGTGTCGAAGTCTGCACCATTCATCGCAGTTGTCCTTTCCATGGCAGGCTTTCTCGGCGCCTGTGGATCGCCGAACCAGGTCAGCGAACCGCTTGCAGATCCAAAGTCGCCTACCGACACCAGACCAGCAGCGGAACAATTCGCCGCAGTGTCGACGCCCACCACAGCTCCCCCGCGCGTATTTGGCGCCTACACCCGAGGCTGTATCGCGGGAGCGCGGCAACTCCCCAACGATGCGCCTTACTGGCAAGTCTTGAATCCATCGCGCAATCGCGCCTGGGGACATCCGGCACTCATTGGCTTCATTGAAGGCCTGGCCGGCAACGTCGCGCGCGATGGTCATCGCGGGCTCTTGATCGGCGACTTGGCGCAGCCCCGAGGCGGTCCCCTGCCGTCCGATCACAACTCGCATCAAGTGGGTCTTGATGCCGATATCTGGCTCACGCCAATTCCGCCGCGGCGCCTCGCCGGAAGCGAACTCGAATCCTTCGAGCCACCGTCAATGGTCGACGGCGAAGCCTTGGCCATTCTTCCCAGCCGCTTTGGTGCAGCTCAAGTTGCCATGCTCAAGCACGCGGCCCAAGCACCGGATGTCGAACGCATCTTCGTCAGCCCTCCGATCAAACAGGCGTTGTGCAATCGCATGCCGGCGGGTGATCGCCGGTGGTTGCAAAAGATCCGGCCGTGGCGTGGCCACACGGCGCACATGCATGTGCGCCTTGCCTGTCCCGCCGACAGCGACGGCTGCAAGTCTCAAGAGCCGCCACCCGAAGGCGATGGCTGCGGTGCGGAACTCGCGTCTTGGTTCGCGGAGCGTTCGTGGACCAAGGAAGCCTCGACGCCTTACAAGGCCGAAACCTCCATCAGGCTCGACGCGTTGCCGTCGGAATGCGCGCAAGTGCTCGCCACAAAGCGCGGCTAAGGCGCCTCGGCTTCCTCGCCCCGAAGGCGCGAGGTGATTTCATCGCGCACGAAGGCTACATCGGGTCCTGCTTGCCCCCTCACCCAAAGATACTCGATGTGCAGAGTGCCGCCCGTTAGATAGATCACGGGGTCGGCCGCACCATGGGCTTGAGTCAACACGATCTTTGAAATTTGTTTACCCACCTCGGCTTTCAATCCTCCGTCCTTGCAAACCTCGACGAAAGCACCGCTTAAAAATCCGAGCCCGGCCTGAGACAAACCCGCAGCCGCGTCGTCATCATCGCCAAAGGCGGCCCACTTGACCGAGATCGCGGGCGACGATCCGCACGCAGCCGCGATCTCTGAACGAGCGGCAGGAATGGCGTCGGCGTCGAAACTCTGGCTCAACGCAACCGCGGCGAACACAAAACTCAGCATCATTCGACTCCCATGATCATGCGCCGCGCCTTCGAATCGTAACCCTCGCGCGCCTCGACCTCCGGCGCCAAGAGCGAAACCAGCACACCCGAGGCAAATCCCAAAGGAATGGTGAGAAGCGCCGGGTTCTTGAGCGGAAACCACGCCGCGTCGGCCCCCAAAAGATCAACCATGATGGTCGGCGAAACGGCGATCAGACCGAGGCTCGCCACGGTCCCTGTAATGATCGAAGCGACAGCCCCGCCTGTCGTATAGCCACGCCAGAAGATCGACAGCACCAATGCCGGAAAATTCCCCGAAGCAGCAACCGCGAACGCCAAACCCACCATGAAGGCGACGTTCTGCCCCTTGAACAAAATGCCGAGCAGGATCGCAACGATGCCCAGAACAACGGTCGCGACACGCGCAACCATCAACTGCTCCTCGCGCGGCGCGTCGCCCTTGCGATGGACCGAGACCCATAGATCGTGGCTCAACGCCGCCGCTCCGGACAGCGTCAACCCTGCGACGACCGCCAAAATTGTCGCAAACGCCACCGCGGCGATGAAGCCCAACAACCCCGTGCCGCCGAGCACTTCCGCGAGCAGCGGCGCTGCCATGTTGCCGCCCTTGTCGACCGCCGTGATCGCCTCGCGACCGACAAGCACCATCGCACCAAAGCCGAGCACAAAGGTCATCAGATAGAACGCGCCGATCAATCCGGTCGCCCAGAACACCGACTGTCGCGCCGCCTTCGCATCGGGCACGGTGTAAAAGCGCATCAAGATGTGCGGCAGACCCGCCGTCCCGAACATCAACGCGAGACCAAGCGAAATCGCGTCCCACGGGTTGGCAACCTGCTTGCCCGGCGCAAGCACCTCGGCACCATACATTTCAGACGCCCTCAAGAACAAAGTCACCGGATTGAAGTCGAACTGCGCCAACGTCAACACGCACAACAATGCGGCGCCGAACATCAGCAATACGGCCTTGACGATCTGCACCCAGGTCGTCGCAATCATCCCGCCGAACAGGACGTATGCCAGCATCACGATGCCGACGATGGCGACGGCAAGCTCATAAGAAATCCCAAACATCAGGCGGATTAGATTTCCCGCTCCCACCATCTGGGCAATCAGGTAAAACGAAACCACCGCCAAGGTCCCGATCGCCGCCGACACCCGTACCGGCGTTTGCTTCAGGCGGAAACTGACCACATCGGTAAACGTGTACTTGCCCAAATTGCGCAGCGGTTCGGCGATCAGAAACAGCACAACGGGCCAACCCACGAGCCAACCGGTCGAATAGATCAATCCGTCGAACCCCGATTGTGAAACGAGGCCCGCAATTCCGAGAAAGCTTGCCGCGCTCATATAATCTCCGGCCAGCGCGAAGCCATTTTGCCGCCCGCTGACGGTACGGCCGGCCGCAAAAAACTCTTCCGTCGTCTTCGTCTTGCGTGCCGCCCAATAGGTGATGCCAAGCGTCGCCGCGATAAAGACGAAGAAAAACAAAATTGCCGTCAGATTCGGCTCGCCCAAACTGGTCGCTGGCACGGACGAACTCATTTGAGCGCGCCCTTGGTGCGATGTGCCGCCAACTTCGTGTCGAAATGCGCGTTCGCCCACGAGACATATATCCAGGTCGTCATCCACGCCCCGACGATAACGAGCGCGCCCGCCAGGATGCCGAGGCTCAAACCCGGCACGATCTCGCGCGCCATCGCCTCTTTCGCGAAGGCGACGGCAAGGATGAAACCGAAATAAAGCGCAAAAACCACGACGCTTAACGCCAGCGCCACCTGCCGGCGAGCCCGCACCAATGCGCGAAGTTCATCATTCATCGAGAGAGGTCCTGTGCATGGTCGCGCGCTTCCGATAGTCTTACTTCAGTAACGGGCCATAGTGGTTTTATTTATGTCGCAACGTGACGCGCCGCACTCCGGATACAAAGCCTATTCGGCCGGCGAAATTCGCGCCGATATCGCGGCACACGTCGTGGGCGTCGGTTGCGGTCTGGCAGGCACATTCGTTTTGATGCTCAAGGCCGGTTCGGGCGGTTCGGCACTTCTGATCCTTGGCGCCGCCCTATACGCGTTGGGCCTTCTGGCCATGCTGGGATTCTCGGCCGCCTACAATCTCTGGCCGCCCTCGCCCATCAAGGAACTCCTTCGCCGATTCGATCATGCCGCGATCTTTGTGATGATCGCGGGTACGTTCACACCCTTCGTGATGAACCGGGTTGGCGGTGCATGGGGCTATGGCCTGTTGGCCTTCGTCTGGACTGTTGCGATCACCGGGATCTTGATGAAGTTGGCGTTCCCGCGCCGATGGGAACGCATTACCGTGGCTCTTTATGTCGGCCTGGGACTGTCGATCCTCATAATCGCCGAACGAATGGCTGGCGCGATTTCCCCGCTCAGTCTCTCGTTGCTTGTCGCGGGAAGCCTGACCTATATCATCGGCGTCGTTTTTCACCTTTGGGAACGCCTGCCCTATCAGAACGCCATCTGGCACTGGCTTGTTCTGGCGGCGGCAGTGTTGCACTACTCTGCGGTGCTCAACGAAGTGGCGGCTGCTGCCGCGGTTTGACGGCAAGATTGTTCGATGCAAGTGGACGCTCCGCTCCAAGTTCCGACCTCCGTTGTGCTTCGCGACCTGCTGCGCAACGCACCGGCCGACACTGTGACCTTCGATTGGCTGATCGCGGAACTGCACGAGCGCTCGTTCGGCCTTGTTCTCTTGCTGATGGCGCTCGTGGCGTTGATTCCGGGCGGATCGACTTTCATGGGGCTGCTGCTGGTCTATCCCGCGCTGCAAATGATCATGGCGCGCCCCGCTCCGAAGTTACCGCGTTTCATAGCGCAGCGCCGAATTTCGACGGCGCGCCTTGCCGCCGTGTTGCGGCGCATGGCACCCGTGTTGCGGCGTGTGGAGCACTTCATCCGCCCGCGATGGCACACGCCGTTCGAAACGAACAAGCGCATTGTCGGTGTCGTCGTGCTGGCGCTGGCGCCGACGCTTGCTTGGCCGTTTCCCTTCAGCCACATCATTCCGGCGCTCGTAGTGATGCTGATCGCGCTTGCCTACCTCGAAGGAGATGGCGTTCTGCTCGTCATCGGGCTGGGAGCAGCGATCGTGTCGCTCGCGATCACGGGTCTGACCGTTTGGGCGGGAATCAGCGCGACAAACTTCCTGGGCCGATTCTTCGACCTGCTTTGACCCAATCAGCGCATTTCGTCGCGCAACTCCGCCATTTCGGCGAATATCGTTGCATAATCCGCCCCTCGCGCCTATATAACTTCGCGTGACGGCTGCACATTTGTGAAGTGCGGACCAAGAATCGCGACGATGCGCCAAAACGCACCCCGCGCAAAACGGTTCCCAACCCTTCGACGATCGCCAAGCTTTTCACAGCGTCCTGGCATGTGCCAAGGCGGAACCTTTTTGTCATTTAAGGAATCAATACCATGGCTTCAATCACCGGAACGGTGAAGTTCTTCAACGCCACCAAAGGCTTCGGGTTCATTTCGCCCGAAGGCGGCGGCAAGGACGTTTTCGTCCATGCCACAGCGGTGGAGCGTGCGGGCCTGCGCAGCCTGTCGGAAGGTCAACGCGTCACGTTTGACACCGAAATGGATGCGCGCGGCGCCAAAGCCGTGAACCTTCGCGCGGAGTAATTCGCGCTCAAGTGCGGGTTTGGCCTAACGCCGGAACTCTCGCTCGAACTGAAAGCGGCGGCGCGGCGGAAACGCTTCGCCGCCTTTCTTCTTTCTGCACAGGGCAAAAAGACCTGCAGTTAAGGACATGAACCAATGAACAAAGAATCGCAAAAGACCGCACGCACCGACACCGGCGCAGCACCCGCCGTCCACGACCTTCGCGCCCGCGTGCCGATGATGGCCGACGACGCCCTTGTGTCTCTGCGCATCAACGCGCTGCGTTTGAAAGACACGGGCAGCGCCATCCAGCGAAACTCTGCGGCCGACTTGCTGCCGGTGGTCGAAGCCGAAATCGCCGACCGCAAAGAAAAGAAGAAAGCATCGATGCCGCCCAAGGCTCCGCGCGTCAGCAAAAAGAAGCCGGCCGCCCTAAAGGCTAAGAAGGAAGACGATACCGACGGCGAAGAGCCCGACGCACGCGACGAATAACGCGCGCTCCGCGGTTACGCCTTCAAAGGCACCATTCGCCGGTCATCGCTTGTTACCCGTCACCCGAAATCGAAGGGTGGCGGATGGGGTGAGATTCGAACTCACGGAGGGTTGCCCCTCGCCGGTTTTCAAGACCGGTGCCTTAAACCACTCGACCACCCATCCCGCGCGGGGCTGAGGGGGTAGCATGCGAGCGCAGCCCTTTCAAATCTTCAAGCAGCAGGCTGCGCCTACTCGGCAAATACCTTCCTAACGACAACGAAGGCGACAGCCACCGCTGCCGCGGACGCGACAATCCCCCAAGCCATATCGATCAACGCGATCCTAAGGCTGAAACCCTTCAACACGGCTAAATTGGTCAAATCGTAGGTGCCGTACGCAACCGCGCCGACCGCGGCACCCAAAGCCATCGCCTGCAAGATGGAATCGGCTTTGATACCGGGTATGACGGCAAACAACGTCAGCCCTCCCGCATACAGGAGATAAAAAGCTGCCGCCGCGATCAGGATCGGATCCTTCCTAAGCAAATCGCCCATTTCGGCGGCGTAAGTGCTCTTCGCAATCCACGCGAGCCAAACGAAATCGATTGCCAAGAAGGCAATCAGGGTCACGACATAGCTGAATATGAACTTGGTCATCTGGCCTCATACGCAAACGAAGGGTCCGCAGATCAGCGCCACACCCCGCACACCGCTCACGTCTTGAGAATGGTACGACGAACCAGCCAAAAATAGATCCCGTAGGGAAGCACCCGCGCAATCTTCAGTATCGCGACAAACCGCCTGGGATAAGCGATCTCGAAGCGCTTCCGCGCAAGACCATCGATTGTCAGCCGAGCAGCCTCGGGCGCCTCCATCAGGAAGGGCATATCAAACTCGTTCTGCGCCGTTAGCGGAGTTTTGACAAAGCCTGGATTGATGACACTGACCGTCACGCCGCGCTCATCGAGCTCGGGTTTTAGGCATTCGGCAAGGTTGATCAAGGCGGCCTTCGAAGGGCCATAGGCGGCCGCTTTCGGCAAGCCGCGATAACCGGCCACCGACGCGATCCACGCGAGATGTCCATTCTTGCGCCCCAACATGCGAGGCAGAATTGCCGAGAGACAATTGACGACGCCCAAATAGTTCGCCGTCATCGTTCGTTCGAAAATCGCGGGATCGACTTGATCGACTACAACCGGGCTATAAGTCCCCGCCCCAAGAATGGCCAAGTCGATCGGCCCCAACTCGCGCTCGATCCGTTCAACGACGGCGGCCACAGAGCCGCGATCCGTGACGTCCAATGGGTAGGCCCGAATTCCGAGGCCCAATTCCGCAAGCGTTGCGACCGAACGGGCCGATGCTGCGACCGCAACACCCGACGCAGCAAGCTGAAGCGCGATCTCCCGGCCAATGCCCGTCGAGGCGCCGGTGATCCACACCACCTTCCAGGGAAGTTTGCGGGTCAAATGCCGATGAACGGTTGTAAGAGCCGAACGGCCCACGACTTAAATCGGGTCGGCGCCTCCGTTGCGACAAGACAAAAGCAAGGCTCACTGCCCTCGACGATCGGCTGATGCTCGACGTCGACGTCCAGATCGGCCACGTCGCCCGCAGCAAACCGGCCGAAACGATCATTGTAAGCGCCCGACAGGATGAGTGTGATCTCCTCACCGCCGTGCCCGTGTTCGGGCATCGACACCCCTGCCGCGACGCGAACGAGAAATAGCTTGCTACGCGAACCCTCCGGCACCGGAAGATCGTACATCGCCCAACCCGGAGCTTTGGTTTTCCATTTGAGATCAGCGAGCCGTTGCCCGGCCAGCAGACGCGCAAGCGGCAATGGAAGCTCGCTCGCCGCCGGCGCCTTCTTGGGAAAGCGATGCAAAGTTGCCTGATCGAGCCTATCGAGAGTGCGGTTGCGACAGTCGTCCGACACCGATGTTCCATCGATATCGGCAAGCAAAGCACCTCCAACCTGCTCGGCTTCGCGCAAGGCGTTCAAACAGGCAGGGCACAAAGCGATATGGGCGGCGCACACAACGCCCAACGCCGGATCAAGCGTACCGGCGGCGAACGCCAGCATAGTCGCGAAATCCAAATGATGATGAATACTCAATTGAGTGTCTCCAAGCTCTTACGGAGGCGTCCGTAGGCAAGACGCATCCGTGACTTAACGGTTCCGAGCGGCACGTTCAGCCGCAGTGCAATCTCGCTCTGTGGCAAGTCGTCGACGAACGAGAGCATTAGCGGTTCCTTCTGCTCCGCCGGGATCTCCGCCAACGCTTGTGACACTAGTCGGGCCTCTTGTTTGCGCGTCAAAATTTCATCGCTTCCAGGCTCGCCGGACGGCGCGTCGTAATCGCCGATATCCGAAAGCGGCATCAGCGATGATCGCCGCGCCCGATCGATCCACAAATTTCGTGCAATCGTAAAAACCCAGGTCGACACCGCACCCTTTGCAGGATCGTACATGCCGGCCTTGGTCCAAACGAGGATCATGGTTTCCTGCACCAAATCTTCGGCAAGCTCAGGCGACGCGCCCTTGCGCGCCATAAAGCTTTTGAGCCGCGGCGCAAAAAAATCGAACAAACCTCCAAAGGCCGAACGGTCGAGGTTCTGCGCTACACTGCTCAACATGCGACGGGCGGCTTGATCCTCCTGCCGCCTGCCGCTCAGGTCATCTGGTTCTGCCATGCCCGAGACCACCGCGTGCAAGCACAAATCCTCTCATTAATCACCTCGTGATACGTCCTTTCGCTGGCACCGGATCACTGGCACCAATCCGGGGTCAATTAAGCAAACTCCCCTCGCTGATCCAACCGCACCGCATCCACGTAATAGTCCCAAATCACAGAAAGTAACAACTCCTTGGTTCCTTACAAAATTGCCGTCGTTGGCTCGGGAATTTCGGGCCTTTCCGCCGCTTGGCTCTTGTCGCAACGCCACGGCGTTACGCTGTTCGAATCGGAAGACCGGCTCGGCGGCCACTCGCATACGGTCGATTGTCTCCTAGAAGGCAAGTCCATCGCGGTCGATACCGGCTTCATCGTCTATAACCAAAATACCTACCCCAACCTCACCGCCCTTTTCAGCCATTTGAATGTGCCGACTGCCGAAGCCGCCATGGGCTTCGGCGTTTCGCTCGAAAACGGGCGTTACGAATACTCCGGCAACGGCGCGCTCCAGATGTTGGGAACCTTGCGCAACCTGGCGGACCGCGGTCACTGGCGAATGCTTGGAGATGTCGTTCGGTTTTTCCGCACGGCATCGGCGCGCTCGCAAAGCCTCGGAGACCAAGTCACGCTCGGGCAGTTCATCGCCGAGCAAGGATATTCCCATGACTTCGTCGAACGCCATCTGCTTCCGATGGCGGGCGCCATATGGTCTTCCCCACCCCAGCAGATGCTTGATTATCCCGCGCGCGCATTCCTGAATTTTTTCGACAATCACGGTCTCCTGAAGTTTGTGAACCGGCCGCAGTGGCGCACGGTTGTGGGCGGATCGCGCGAGTACGTGAACCGACTTGTCGCCGACGGTCGGATGACGCGCCTCACCGGAAGTGGGATCGCATCGATCAGGCGCTTGGGTGCCGGTGTCGAGCTGCAAACACAGGGCGGCTCCCGCCAAACGTTCGATCACGTGGTGATTGCGACCCATGCCGACCAGGCACTGGCCATGCTCGCCGATCCGACTCCTGACGAACACCGCTGTCTCTCGTCCTTCCGTTACGCGCGCAACCGCGCCGTGTTACATCGGGACGCATCGTTGATGCCGCGCCGTCGGCGCCTTTGGTCGAGCTGGAATTTTCTATCGAGCACGAATGCGCGTGGCGCCGACTACACTGTTTCCTATTGGATGAATGCGCTGCAGCCCCTCGCGACCACCACCGACCTCTTCGTCAGTCTAAATCCGCACCGGGAGCCCGCCGAAGGCACCGCGGAGCGCGAGTTTTCCTATGAGCATCCGATCTTCACGCTTGAGACCGCGAGAGTGCAGCGGCAACTATGGTCGTTACAGGGCCATCGCGGAACGTGGTTTTGCGGCGCGCATTTTGGAGCTGGTTTTCACGAAGACGGTCTCCAGGCGGGTTTGGCTGTGGCCGAACAACTCGGCGGCCTGAAACGCCCATGGTCTCTCGCCAAGCCGTCAACACGCATTCATGTTACGCCGGACCATCTTCCATCAAATTTCGCGCTGTCCGAGGCCGCCGAATGAGCGAACGCGAAAATCACCTCGATCATGGTGAAACGCTTCACCGAAAGAATGCCTCGCGCACTAATCCGGCCAAAGAAAACACATGAGCTCTATTTCCATAGGCATGCGCAGCGGCGCACTCGACCGGCTGATGATGACCCTCGCCCGCCGTGCGACCCGCCGCGAAGTTAGAAGCCATCTCGAACTCACTCTGCCGTCGGGCAGCGTCATTGAGTTCGGTCACGCATCGCAGGCACCCGCCGCCCGAATTCACCTTCGATCTTACAAAGCACTTTGGGCGTCGATCCGCCGCGGATCTCTGGGCTTGTGCGAGTCATACGTCGATGGCCATTGGGACAGCCCCGATCCAATGCGCGTGTTTTCCTTCTTTCTGCAGAACGGCGAAGTCCTTGACCGCGCCACTAATTTCGCAGGCGTTGCAAGACTAATCGACCGGGTTTGGCATCGCCGACGCAGCAACAGCCGCCGTGGTTCAAAACGCAACATCGAAGCCCATTACGATCTCGGCAACGATTTCTACAGGCTGTGGCTCGATCCAAGCATGACTTACTCGTCGGCCTGGTTCGGCGGAGGTGCACAAGACCTCGAAGCGGCGCAGGCCGCGAAATATCAACTCGTGCTGGACGCTCTAGGTCTCAAACCCGACCACGCGCTGCTCGAGATCGGATGCGGCTGGGGCGGCTTGGCGGAAGCGGCGGTGGGCATTGGGGCGAACGTCACCGCCATCACCCTGTCGCAGGAACAGCGTGGCTACGCCAAGCAGCGTCTCAACGGCGGCGCCGATCTTCGTCTGCAAGACTATCGAGACGTCGACGGTACGTTCGATCGCATCGCATCGATCGAAATGATTGAAGCCGTCGGCGAAGCGTACTGGCCGCGCTATTTCCGTGTGCTTTTCGAACGGCTCAAACCGGGCGGCGTTGCGATAATCCAAGCCATCACGATCGACCCGCGCTTGTTTCCCGATTACCGGCGCGGCGTGGATTTCATCCAGCGCCACATCTTCCCGGGCGGAATGTTGCCGACGGCAGAAATGCTCCGGCACCATGCCGACGCAGCCGGACTTGACTGTCAGCCGGTGCTGAACTTCGGCGAGGACTACGAGCGCACGCTTTTCATGTGGCGTCAGCGCTTCGAGGCGGCTTGGCCGAAAATTGCGGCGCTCGGATTCGATGAGCGTTTCCATCGCAAGTGGCGGCTTTATCTTGCCTATTGCGAGGCGGGATTTCGCGCGCGAACCATTGACGTGGGCCTCTATCGCTTCACCCGGCCGCCGTCCTGAGCCGCGCACTCATTCCGGTCTTGCTGCACCGCACAATTCGTCGCCGCCGCGTTTCCGGGCGCGAACGATTGTTCGCTACGCACATGCGGTATCGAATTAACTGTGAGTACATGATTTGTGAACGGAACTTTGAAAGTTCGGGTGTAACTTCCACGAATCGCTGGCCCCCAAACAAGAGCCAGTCGCGCGAGAGAGATCGGCCGCAACGCTGTCTCCGCGCACATGGGAGAGACGAATGCAGAGCCAACCCTCGATCACCGCATACAACGTGTTGCAGCCCTCCGTTGTGCGGAACATCCGCGAAGCCTTTGACGATGCCGTCAAAGCCGTTCAAGAACGCCGTGGCCCTAACGCGCCGCCGCCGTCCGACGCCGTTCGCGCAAAAATTGCCAAGACAATCGTCGCAATGGCCCGCCATGGCGTGTGCGACGTCAAACGCCTGCGCGACGAGACGCTTTCAGCGCTTCATCTCGCGCTGTAACGCTACCGTTCAGTCAAATACAATCGTAAATCATGGCTGCGCGGCGAATGCCGCGCCATAAACGCGCCATGCCGGTCAATCGCGGTCGTTAGTCCGCCGATCAATGGTGCTTCTCTACAATCGCGACGAAAACAAGCAACTCCGCATTAGTCAAGGGCCTCAAAAGGTGATCACAAGCCCCCCCATTAACACTTGCGCGGCTATGGGTGAGCGGCCATCTTTTGGCCCGCGACTGGCTTTGCCGAAAGACGAGTGCATGAAGACGTGCCGCATTTACCCGCCGGTTTCCATACCTAGTTGGTTACGCGTCGCGCCCAAACCTCCAGCAGGATAAGTCAAGCGCTGTTGGTACGCCCGCGGGCAGTCCGCGGCGCGGCCGTGTACCCTTGATAGGAATGGACTGAAAAATGGCGATTGGCGTTGTCAAATTCTTCAACACCGGGAAAGGCTTTGGATTTATCGCACCGGATGGCGGCGGAAAAGATGTGTTCGTCCACATCACCGCGCTGCAGCGTTCGGGCATCCAAGAACTCGCAGAAGGACAAAAGGTGAGTTTCGAATCCGCTCCGGGGCGTGACGGCCGGATTTCGGCAGACAGGTTGAAGGTCATCTAACAATAACGACAATCAAAATTCCTGCGCTTCGGCGTGTGGTCGCAAGCCGCACGCCGTTTTCATTTCAGAATCAGCATTGCCGCAAGTCCAAATCCGGATGCGATACCCGATGCTGCCAGCGCCGCAATCGCCGGGACTGCAATCTCCCGAGCACCTTGAAAATATGCGATCCCCGACTTGACGATCGTGTTTGCGATGATGGCGGCGGCGACGCTGATCCCCGCCGCATTGTCGTTCGCGCCGGACGCGCTCGATTCCGAAAGACGGACCGCCGACACGGTCGCCGCGTCGACATCGATCGCCCCCGACAAGAATCCGCTGATGACGATCCCGATATCGCCCGCATGGACCTGCGCGTAATGCGCCGCCACCAGCACGACGCTTACGATCAGAACAAACTGAATCGCCGAACTCACCATGTCCGGCGAACCGGCGTTTAACTCTGCCGTTTCCGCCTGATTGAGGCTGTGCCGGGTCACGATCAAGGCGGCCAGAATGGCAGCGACCGCGCCGCAAGCGAGCGGCACGATGACCTCGTCCAGTAACCGCACACCCAACGCGCCGACCAACAATCCCGTTCGAATGAACATGACGGCCTGCGCCGTCGCCACGGCACCCGCCAGCGGCAGTGACGCAGAGGGCGCGGCCTTAGAGGCGCGCGATGCTGAGACGGTCAAACTCGTCGATGAAACCAACCCGCCCAAGAGCCCCATCGCCAACGCTCCATGTCGCGTCCCCGCGACGCGCATGGCCACGTAGCCGGCAAAACCGATGGCCGAGATCACGACCACAGCCCACCACAGCCTGTATGGGTTCAATACGCCGCCCGGGCCGAAACCTTGGTCCGGCAATACCGGCAACAGCACGACCGAGACGAGCAGCAACTTGATCGCCGCCGTCAGCTCGAACTGTTGCACGCGGCCGAGAAAACCGTGCAGCTGATCCTTCAAATGCAGCAATGCGACCAGAGCCGCCCCGGTCAGCGCCGCCGCGAGCAATTCGCCGGCCCCCGCAAGCGCGCCGAGTACAAACGTCAAAACCGCGGCAACTTCCGTGGTCGCACCGCGATCCGCCTCCCGAGCGGAAACTTCGGTGAAATAAATGATCGCAATCAGCGCGAAAACGCCCAGAGCGACCGCCGCCGCAAATGCCGGGCCGAAGCGATCAAGACCAATTCCCGCACCGAACCCGATCAGCGAAATGATCGCGAACGTGCGGATGCCCGCTTCACGGCGCCCGGACGGCTCATCGCGTTGCCGCCAGCCGCGCTCGAATCCCGCCGCAAGGCCGATCGCCAGCGCCACGACAAACCTAGCATAGATTTCTTGGTCGGCCATGGCATCAGCATTACCGTGGAAACAGCGAAAGGCGCAAATCGTGCGCCATTGAACATTAACCTGATTTGAGCGCTAAAGTGACACCATGAGCAAACCCGACAATGTCATCGTCCTTCTTCTCGACAGCCTCAATCGCCACATGCTCGGTTGCTACGGCGGACGCGAGTTTGCGACACCCAACATCGATCGCCTCGCCCAGCGCTCTCTGAGATTTACCAAGCACCACGCGGGTTCCCTGCCCTGCATGCCCGCGCGCCACGACATTCTCTGCGGCACCTGGGACTTTCTCTGGCGCGCTTGGGGTTCGGTCGAAATTTGGGAAGACGCGATCACCTATCCGTTGCGCCACGCCGGTATCGTCACGCAGCTGATCTCCGACCATCCGCATTTGTTCGAAACGGGCGGCGAGAACTATCACGCCGACTTCACCGCCTGGGACTATCAACGCGGTCACGAAGGCGACGCCTGGAAAACCCGCCCCGACCCCAGCTGGGCAGGCGCCCCTCGGTTCGGTCGCGGCCACATGCCCTACGACAACTCGCGCGGCTGGTTTCGCGGCGAGCAAGACTTCCCCGGACCGCGCACGATGGCCGCGACCGCGCAATGGCTCGCCGACAATGCCGGCCACCACAAGCGCTTCATGCTGTTCGTCGATGAATTCGACCCGCACGAACCGTTCGACACGCCCGAACCCTACGCCTCGATGTACGATCCAGATTGGGAAGGCGCACATCTCGTCTGGCCGCCCTACATGCAAGGCGCGCTCGCGAAAGGCGTGCTGACCGAGCATCAAGCGCGCCAGATCCGCGCGCAATACGGCGGCAAGCTGACCATGATCGACGCCTGGCTTGGCCGCGTGCTCGATCAGCTGGATCGGCTAAGTCTTTGGGAGACGACGGCGGTCGTGCTCTGCACCGACCATGGCCACTATCTGGGCGAGAAGGATATTTGGGGCAAACCCGGCGTCCCGATCTACGACACGTTGGGCAAAATCCCGTTGCTCGTCGCTTGGCCCGGTCAAGCCGCCCGCGACATCGACGCGCTGACCACCAGCGTCGATCTGTTTGCAACGCTTGCCGACATTTTCGACGTCTCGACGCGCCAGAAAACCCACGGTCGATCGCTGCGCCCCTTAGTCGAAGGAACTGCTGCCACCATTCGCGACCATGCCCTGATCGGTGTGTGGGGTCGCGAAGTTCACATCACGGACGGACGTTGGAAGTATGCCCGCGCTCCGATCGCAAAGAACGAACCGCTTGCGATGCTGTCGAACCGCTGGTCGACAATGCCGACCCATGTTCTCAAGCGCCAACAAGAATTGCCGCTGCCCGACGACCGCGCCACCCTCGCGCGCATGCCGGGAAGTTCGGTCCCTGTGATCAAACAAGTCTGGGACGCGAGCGATGCCGTGCCCTTCTGGGCTTGGGCGAAATTCACCGGGCATCATCTCTACGACACGGCGAACGACCCGAGCGAAAACGAAGACCGGACCGGCGGCGCCGACGAAAAGCGCATGACGGATCTGCTCCACGCGGCGTTGCGCGAAATCGACGCCCCGGCCGAACAATTCGCGCGGTTAGGCCTGCTCTAGATCCGGATCTTCCTGCTATCGCGCCAGTTGCTGATTCAGCTGGTCGATGAAACCCTGCGGTACGTTCATGCGTTGGGCGAGCATCGTCAGGTAATTGCGTTCCTGGTCGTTCGCCTGATCGACCACGATCGCCGAGGCGGTATACAACTGCGCAGCGATTTCAGGAGATGTGGCGTGCTTGGCCACGTCTTCGATGTTCAACGGTTTGGCAAGTTCGCCGAGCAGAAACGCCTTTTCCTCGGACGATAGGCCCGCCTGCTCCATCTGTCCGAATATCTTCTGACTCTCGACTTGATCGACGTGCCCGTCGGATTTCGCCGCCGCAATCATCGCCGTCAAGACTGCGGTTCCAAGATGGTTCTGCTGCTGGTCCGGCGCGGCCAAAGTTGCAAATCCTGAACCTGCCGGCGCCTGGTTGCCTTGCATGTTTTTCAGCAGATCGCCGACGCCTGGAAGATTCTGAAAGACGCCCGACACGGTACCGCCGATGCCGCCTTGCGCCCGCTGCCCCGCCGGTAAATGCGCCTGCTGATCCTTGTATTTGTTGTAGGCCTGGTAGGCCAACGTGCCCACCAGCGCCAATCCGCCGATCTTGGCAATGCCGCCGAGGCCCGCCTTGTTGGCCAACGCACCGCCCAACATTCCAGCCACCACACCTGTCGCGGCCCCACTATTGAGAAACTGATCCAGCATCTTCTTGGCGTCGATCATCGAGTGCTCCCTCTGGCCCGTCCGGGCGGCCCAACTCAGATTGGTCTTTTTTGCCAAACGTCAATAGGCGGCCTCAGACGCCAAAGCGATCGACGATCCAAGGGACCACGACATCCATGACGTTCTCCACATCCGGCGCCTCGCGCGCGCCGAACTCAGGCTCGAAATAGTGCCGTGCCTGCGGGAAATCGACATAGGTCTTGTCCTTCGAAGCGATCGCCTGAAACATCGGAGTCGCGTCGGTCGACGGAAAAATCTCCTGATCCTTGCCCGCATTGATGAACAGCGACGGCTCGGTGATTTGCGGCAGGTCGTGCAATTGATTGGCTTGGCTCGACACGCCCGACCACGTCGATAGCCACGCATGCGGCGTCGCCTGACGGCCAAAGCCGAAGAACTTCCAGTTCATCAAGTCCGGCCGCGGCGAGAAAATCGAACCATAATCGCGCGCCGACGGATCGAGATGATTGTCGACGTAGTGCAAGTTCGCCATCGTGCGATAGATCGTCATCACCGGCTCGAACGCTTCGCGCCGCAACACCTCGCGTTGCTTGGCAGGCGCGAGCTTGGCGAAGTCCGGATCGTTATGCAGCGCCTCGGCGCGCTCGTTCTCGGCAATCATCGCCCGCGCGATAGAATCGATGCGCTTGATCCGCGCGATCTGCGCCGCACGAAACGCCTTCACGAACGCGTCGTCAAAGCGCGTCCACTGCGCGTCCGAGTCGTCGACCTTCGCCGGCGTCTTGAACCCGTTGCGCTCGTCATACATGTCGAGCGACGGGTCGGTCAGATGCGGCTCTGTCTCGTCGACGACGGACGGGTCGATGATCTCGTTCATGATCATGCCCTCGCCCTTGTGCGTGGAGATATAGACCATGCCGTCGGCCGGGATCATCTCCGCGTCGTTCAGATGCGTGCGCCGCCCGCCCGGCGTTTTGGCAAAGCGTTGACCCTTCGGTTTTTTTGCTTGCGCCTGAAAAAAGCCGTTCAACGCGCCGCCGCCCGAATTGCCGATCAACACGACGTTCTGGACGCCACGCTTCCTTAGGAACGAGACGCACGATGCGACATCGAGGATGACCTCTTCGTGCGTCGTCGTCACATCGTTGTTGGGATTGCGCGTGTTGGCGCCCAAGCACCCGATGCCGGCGTCGACCAATCGGGGGATCACATAGTGATGCGTGAAGTCTGCGCGCGGATGCATGACGACAACCGCCGTCTTCGGCTTGGGAGTTTTCTTCGACCTCCAGTACAGCCCGCGATGCTCGCGAAAATCGGACGCCTTCAGCATTAAATTCTCGACATCGAACCCATCAGGCAGCCGGCGCATATTCATCGGCGCCCCTCCCCAATAGGTTTTTGAGATCAGCTGCATCGCTGCGTCCCGCTAATTCGAAGAAAAATTCCGAGGGAAATTCCCGTTAACTCTCTCTTTACCATCTTCTGGTCATATGCGCGTAACGAAGTTGAAGCGAAAGTTTCCGGGAGGTACGAAGTAAGCAGCCGACGATCCGCGAGTTTCGGATCGGGCGCACGAACCCAGCTAGTTTCAGCGCCTCAAGGCCCGGCTTCTGCCGGGCTTTTGCTTTTGTGGACATAGATGCGCCGCCGGCCGGTGGTCCCGCGAAGTGCGGTAACCTGACGCTCAGATCGCGCCGGCGGATTTCAATTCGGCAATATCGCTGCCGGAAAACCCCCAATCGCTTAGGATCTGATCGTTGTGCTGACCCGACGCCGGCGCAGCACCCTGCACTTCCGGCTTGGTACGGCTGAAGCGTGGTGCCGGCGCCGGCTGAACGACGCCGTCAAGTTCGATGAACGTCGCCCGCGCCTTATTGTGCGGATGGTTCGGCGCTTCGGCTAGCGACAACACCGGCGCATAACAAACATCCGTGCCTTCCATCAGCTTGTCCCAATGGTCGCGCGTTTGGGTCGCGACGACGCGCGCAATTTTTTCTTTCAGTGCCGGCCACTTCGAACGATCCATCTGTGCCTGAAAATCAGGATCGGTGAGCCCCGTCTTCTCCAACAACAGCGCATAGAATTGCGGCTCGATCGAACCGATCGAAATCCACTTACCGTCGGCGGTTTCGTAGGTGTCGTAGAAATGCGCCCCGCCGTCGAGCAAGTTCTCGCCTTTCTCTTCGGTCCACATTCCCATGGCTTTGAACCCGTAAAACATCGACATCAGTGACGCCGCGCCGTCCGTCATAGCGCAGTCGATCACCTGGCCCTTGCCCGAGCCCCGCGCTTCGAACAACGCGCACGCCATGCCGAACGCGAGATAAAGCGCGCCGCCGCCGAAATCGCCGACAAGGTTGAGCGGCGGCACGGGAGTCTCGCCCTTGCGCCCGATCGCATGCAGCGCGCCGGTCAGCGCGATGTAGTTGATGTCATGGCCGGCGGCCGGCGCCAGCGGCCCCGTCTGTCCCCATCCCGTCATGCGCCCGTAGACGAGTTTGCCGTTTCGCTTGAGCGCCGCATCGGGTCCCAAGCCGAGCTTCTCCATAACCCCTGGTCGAAACCCCTCGAGCAATGCATCCGATTTGGCGATGAGCTTCAGCGCAACCTCGACAGCCTCGGGCTTCTTCAAATCGAGCGCGATTGACCGCCGTCCACGGCTGGTAATGTCGAATTTGTTGGCCCCGCGCCCGCCTTTACGGTCAATGCGTACAACTTCTGCGCCCATATCGCTGAGCAACATCGCGCAGAACGGGCCGGGACCGATGCCCGCAAATTCGATCACTTTCACGCCTTGAAGCGGGCCCATGACATTTCCTCCAAAGTCCAATAGTTAAAATACGGATGGGATGGGTTTAGTTCATCGAGAACCGGCCCGCAAATCGTGAATGGAGTGATGGGGATGACGTTGCGTTTTGTGATGGCGATGATCGCCTGTGTCGGAATTTCGTTGACGCTCGCACGCGCCGACGGCATGCCGGAGCCTGAAGACAGAAACTTCAACCCGGTGCCCAGCATTCCAGGCGTACCGGGACCGGGTGTTCCCGCCACACCGCAAAAACCGGCAAAGCCTACCCCGGTACCTGCTCCTGTTCCCGCAGCTACGCCCGCGCCGGCGGCTCCCGTCAGCGCGCCCAGCAATCCGTCGCCCCCCGCGTCGAGCACCGAGCCGGCCCCCGTGCCGGTGGTCGCACCACCGGCAAGCACGCAGAAGAAAACTCTCTTCGAAATCGTCAGCATCGACGTGCAAATCGGCGAACGTCAGCCGCCGTTTGCAAACGTGATCGTCAAAGGCGTCGCTCGCACCGGCGGTTGGAAAAACGTTGAACTGGAGCCGCTTCCGACATTTGCGAAAGAAGTCGGCATGCGCAGCTTCAAGCTCGTCGGAACGTCGCCCGACGGTCCGGCCACTCAAGCACTAACGCCGGTTACGGCGTCGATCAGGATCGATCCGATACCCGACGACGTGAAGACGATCCGCGTACTCGGCGAAACCAACGAAGTTGCTCAGACGTTCCGCTGATGGACAAAGGCCGGTAGGGCCCCGCGCCCTCATCCCAGCAATTGTCCGTCGTCGACGGTGAACAACGATCCTGTAATGAAATTCGCGTGTTGCGAACACAACAGCAACAGCAACGCGTCGAGATCTTCCTCCTTGCCCAATCGGCGGCGGGGAAACGTCATCACGTGCTTCTGGCCGCCTTCGCTGTCGAACCAGTCCTGGTTGAGCTCGGTCTTGATGAACCCAGGGCACAGCGCGTTGACGGCAATATGGTGCCGGGCCCATTCGCGCGCGAAACCCTTGGTCATCATCGCAATTGCCGCTTTTGACATGCTGTAGGCAACCAGACCGGGCAGCGCCTTGAATGCCCCGATCGACGCAATGTTAACAATTCGTCCCTGGATTTTTTGCGCGACCATGCGCGACCCCGCAGCCTGGGCCATGAAGAAAGCGCCCTTCACGTTCGTGTCCATAATGCGATCGTAGTCGGCCTCGGCCAGCGACGATGCAGGTGACTCGACGTTCATCCCGGCGTTGTTAATTAATATGTTCAGGGGGCCCGCTCGCCGCTCGGCCTCGTCCAGCAAACCGCGACAGCGCGTCACATCCGTAACGTCGTGCGCGATCACAATCGCACTACCACCTTTGGCCTCGATGCTAAGTTTTAACTCGCTCAATCGTTCGACGCGGCGTCCGGTGATAACCACTTTTGCGCCAGCATCGCTCAGCACGTGCGCGAAGCGCATGCCAAATCCGCTTGACGCACCGGTAATCAAAGCTGTCTGATTTTTCAAATCGAATATGATCGGTGACGGCATCGTTCTCCTCAATTCGGTTGAGGACAATTATCCTTAAACGCTAGCGTGCGCCTCACAATAATGCGAAATCCACTTTTCTGTTGCGCAATTCCGTGTCTATCCTGGCCGCCATGCAAATCGACGTCATCTCAGACACGGTCTGTCCCTGGTGCTACATCGGCAAGCGCCGGCTGGAACGTGCCATCCGGCTTCGCCCGCAGATTGAATTTCAAGTGCGCTGGCGCCCGTTCCAACTTGATCCGGCGACCCCGCCCGAAGGCGTCGATCGCAAAGCCTACATCGAGCGTAAGTTTGGCAGTTCCGATAAGATCAAACCAATTCATGCGGCGTTGCTGAAAGCCGGCGACGACGAAGACATCAATTTTGCGTTCGAGAAAATTGCGCGCACGCCGAACACGATCAACTCGCACCGGCTGATCCGTTGGTCGCAGGCGATGGGTTTCCAAGACGCGTTGGTCGAGCGCTTGTTTAAAGGCTACTTCGTCGAAGGCGCCGATATCGGCCAAATCGAAGTTTTAAAAAAACTCGGCGCCGACGCCGGCATGGACCCCGAGTTGGTCGAAGACCTTTTGAACTCGGATATCGATCTTGAAAAAGTTCAACACGAAGACAGTATGGCACGCAAAATCGGCATCAGCGGCGTGCCGACGTTCCTTATCGGGGGCAAAATTCTGGTCAACGGCGCCCAAGACGCCGAGCACCTGGCCCACGTGATCGACCGAGTTGCTGCCGGCGACGAAGATGCGTTGGCGACTGCGTAACGCGGCCGCTACAATCCCGCCCAACGAGCAGTCCAATACGTCGCCCCGGCCGCGACGTAGGCCATCGCAAGCAGGTATCCCACCATAAACACCGTCCAGCGCCACGAATTCATCTCGCGGCGCGCCACCGCGAGCGTCGCAAGACACTGGGGCGCGAAGACGTACCAGGCCAGAAACGCAAGCGCGGTCGGCAGCGACCAAGCTTGTTGCAGTGCCTGCGCCAACCCCGTCGTGTCGTCGGTCGACTGTAGCGCGTAGACCGTACCCAGAGCTCCGACCGCAACCTCGCGCGCCGCAAGACCCGGCACCAGCGCAATCGCGATCTCAAGGTTGAACCCGATCGGGCGAAGCAGCGGCTCCAGCCAACTGCCGAGCATTCCGGCATAGCTTTCACGTATGCCCGACGCCGAACTCGGATAGCTCGCCAAAAACCAAAGCACGACCGAAACCCAAAAAATATAGGCGCCTGCCCGCCGCACGAACGCCCACGCACGCATCCAAAGATTGACGAGGAAATCGCGCGGATCGGGCAGCTTGTAGGTCGGCATCTCCATCAGCAACGGCTGCGGCCGCCCGCGTGTCAGCGTGCGCTTCAACACAAAGGCCACGGTGACCGCGCTGACAATCCCCGCGATATAGAGGCCGAACATCACCAGGCCCTGCAGATTGAACATGCCGACCGTCGTCGGCGGAATAAAAGCGGCGATGATCAACGTATAGACGGGGATGCGCGCCGAACATGTCATCAAAGGCGCCACCAAGATCGTGGTCAGCCGGTCGTTTTCGCTCTCGATCGTGCGTGCCGACATCATACCGGGTATGGCGCAGGCGAAGCTCGACAGCAGCGGAATGAACGCACGCCCGTTCAATCCGACCCGCAACATCAACTCGTCCATCATAAACGCGGCCCGCGCCATATAACCCGACGCCTCAAGCGCCAGAATGAACGCAAACAAGATGACAATCTGCGGCAGGAACACGATCACGCTGCCGACGCCCGCGATGACGCCGTCGACGATAAGACCCTTCACCCATCCCTCCGGCAGCGTCGTGCTGATCCAGCCGCCCAACGCCGCGAACCCATCTTCGATCAGCGTCATCGGCGCTTCCGCCCACGTGAACACGGCCTGAAACATGAAGAACAACAGCGACGCCAAAACAAGCGGGCCAGCGAAGGGGTTGAGCACGACGCGGTCGACTGCCCGCGTCAGCTTGTTCATCGCCGGCTCCTGCAAAATCACGTCTTGGGCGATCGCACGCGCCTCCCGCTGAACCGTGCGCAAGTCGGAAACGACACCAGCGCGTTCCGCCGCAACCGGCTGCGTCGCAACCAAACCGTCCAGCCGTGCCAGCAACCCCGCCCGCCCCGCCTTGCGCGTCGCGCAAGTGGTGACCACAGGCACTCCTAAGCGCTGTTCGAGTTTCGCCGCGTCGATAACGACGCCATCGCGCTCGGCTAGGTCGATCATGTTCAGGACGAGCAGCATCGGCCGCCCGAGCGCCCGCAACTGAAGCGCCAAATGCAAATGCGTGCGCAAGTCTGCGGCATCGATCAGCACAAGCAGCGCATCGGGCGCCGCTTCGATCCCCTCGCGTCCGGAGATCACGTCGACGGCAATCCGCTCGTCCAGCGTGCGCGCCGAAAGTCCGTAGATGCCTGGCAAATCAACCAACTCGACCGAACGCCCAGCCGGTGTCGTGAACGAACCGCTGCGTCGCTCGACGGTCACGCCGGCGTAGTTCGCGACCTTCGCGCGTCCGCCGGTCAAGCCGTTGAACAATGTCGATTTACCGCTATTGGGCGCCCCAACCAGCGCAAGACGGAATACGCTCATGGCGCGACTTCGACCCGGATCAGCGCCGCTTCGGCTCCTCGCAACGCGATAATCGAACGATTCAAGCGCACCGCCAGCGTTCGCCCCCCAAATGGCCCGTGCGTCAGCATCTCGACCTCGTCCCCTTCGGAGAAACCCACCTCGCGCAGTTTCGCCTCAAGCTCCGGCGTGCCTCCGGCAATGGCGGCAACGCGCGCAATCCGGCCAGGTGGCAATTCACTAAGCTTCATCGCACGAGCTTATTGCAAATCAGTCGCAACTACAATGCAGCAACTCATTCAGCGCCGCATTGCGTTGGATCAACGGCGGGCGAGTATGCCCTTGGTCGTGAACTTGCGTGTCGATGGATCATTCTTCAATCCGGTTCCCGCCGGCTGGGTCGTGGGAACCAACTGGTGTTTGCCCGGCCCGATCAGGTCCGCGCGCCCCATCGTTTTTAGCGCCTCGCGCAACACCGGCCAATTCTCTGGGTCGTGATAGCGCAAGAACGCCTTGTGCAAGCGGCGCCGCCGCAGACCCTTAACGCTGTCGACGTGCTCGGAAGCACCGCGCCGCACAGCGCGCAACGGGCTGACCCCCGAGTGATACATCGCCGTCGCCACCGCCATCGGTGACGGCAGAAACGTCTGTACCTGATCTGCACGATAGCGGTTCTTTTTCAACCACAGCGCCAAGTTCATCATGTCCTCGTCCGTCGTACCGGGATGCGCCGCGATGAAATAGGGAATTAGAAAATACTTCTTGCCGGCCTTGGCCGCCGCCTTGTCGAACATCTCCTTGAAGCGATCATAAGCGCCGATGCCGGGTTTCAACATCTTTGCCAGCGGTCCGGCTTCGGTGTGCTCCGGCGCGATCTTCAGATAGCCGCCGACGTGATGCGTCACCAGTTCTTCGACATATTCGGGGCTCTCGACCGCCAGGTCGTAACGCACGCCAGACGCGACCATCACTTTCTTGATACCGGGTAAAGCGCGCGCCTTGCGATAGAGCGCGATCAGCGAGTCGTGGCTCGTGTTCAAGTTCGGGCAGATGCCCGGATACACGCAAGACGGCCGCCTGCACAGCGCTTCGGTTCGTTCGTCCTTGCACGCCATCCGGTACATATTCGCTGTCGGCCCGCCGATGTCCGAGATGACACCCGTAAACCCAGGCGTCTTGTCGCGAATGCGCTCGATCTCCTGCAATACGGACTCTTCCGAGCGGTTCTGGATGATCCGTCCTTCATGCTCGGTGATCGAACAGAACGAACAGCCGCCGAAACAACCGCGCATGATCGTGACGGAGAACTTGATCATCTCCCACGCCGGAATTTTCTCGCCCGCATAGGACGGATGCGGCGCGCGCGCATAAGGCAGCGCATAGACACCGTCCATCTCCGGCGTCGTCAGCGGGATCGGCGGCGGTGTTACCCACAATTCGCGATCGCCGTGCCGCTGCACCAATGCACGTGCGTTTCCGGGATTGCTTTCACGATGCAGCACGCGCGAAGCCCGCGCGTACGCCTCTGAATCCTCCAAGACCTGCTCCAACGACGGCAGACGCACGACGGTTTTCACATCGCCTATGCGCGCGCCTTCATCACCGGAGTCCAGATCGTTAGCCGGCGCTTCGGTCCAGCCCTCCGGCACGCGCGACTTCAGGAGCGCAACGCCACGCACATCATCGAGTTCGGAAGCCTTCGCACCCGTGGCCAGTCTGTGTGCGACTTCGACGATTGCGCGCTCCGCATTGCCGTAGAGCAGAATATCAGCCTTCGCATCGGCCAGAATCGAACGTCGCACTTTGTCCGACCAGTAATCGTAATGCGCAATCCGCCTGAGCGATGCCTCGATCCCGCCCAACACGATCGGCACATCGCGAAAGGCCTCGCGCGCGCGTTGTGCGTAGACGATCGTCGAACGATCCGGCCGCTTCCCGCCCTCGCCCTTCGGCGTGTAGTTGTCGTTGTGGCGAAGCCTGCGATCCGAGGTGTAACGGTTCACCATCGAATCCATATTGCCGCCGGTGATGCCGAAGAACAGCGCCGGGCGGCCCAGCGCCTTGAACGGTTCCGCGCTCTGCCAATCGGGCTGGGCGATGATGCCGACGCGAAACCCCTGCGCCTCCAGCAACCGACCGATGATCGCCATCCCAAAGCTGGGGTGGTCGACATAGGCATCGCCCGTGACGAGCACCACGTCACACGCATCCCAGCCCAAAACCTGCATCTCAGGGCCCGACATGGGTAGAAATGGGGCAGGCGGGGTCTTGGGCCGGAACTTCGGCAGGGCGAAAAGCGGCTTGGCGGCGTCCATGGAGGCACGATGTGCGCGCCTAGACAGGCCCAGTCAATGCCGCTCTACCGCCGATTTTCCAGGAAAATTTCTTACTCGCGAGCCCTCTGTCCAACCCGCTGCAGGCGAATCCTGACAACACGTGTCCCCCAGGCACTTTTCCCGCACAACGGGAAATGCAACGCTACGTCTCACAATTAGGGGCCCTTGGGGGGCATGATGACACTTGCCGAGACCGCTTCGTTTCCGGTGGAGGAACTGACCGCCGGCCATCTGCGTTTGGCCGGTTCGGACGCCATGGGGCCAAACCCATGGACAAGACCGCGCCCGACACCCAAGGACCATGGACTGACCGCCAGCCAATTGGACGACAAACGCCTAGCCGTTGAAATCCGAAAGAGCGAAAGAGAACTGCGTCAGCTCCCATACCGCGTGATCTCCGCCTTCGTGGTGCCCCTGACCGCGGTCGCCGGCGCATTCGCATATCTTGTCGGCAACTTCGACTTCATGGCTCCGCCGGCATTTGAGTGGGTGGTCTATCTCGGCGCCTCCCTGATTCTCGCCGCAATCGCTGCACGTCTGCAAACGCGCCAACACCACGAAGCTAAAATCGCATACGACGATCACCTGGGAGTAGCAGACCGCCGCATCGCCTTCCGCACCGACGAGCGCGACTGGCTCGCAGACCAAGAACGCCGCACCACGACCGAATTTTGGCTCAAAGACATCGCGAAGATCGCCGCCGGAAAAGGAATGAGCACCGACGATGTCTTCGCGCAGGAAGTAGCGAAGTTATTCGTCGCCTGGACCTGGAACATCAAACTGAACCAGCGAGTCCACGACTACGGTGTCGATATTTTCGGCCACGGCAAGGAAGGCAGCGCCGTCATTCAATGCAACCATTCGCTCGATGCGGGGCCCAAAGCCGCCGACATCCGCGACCTCGCCGGCAGCCGCCACGCCTTCGCCGCCGATTACGGCCTGCTGATCTCGATCCACCCGCCGCAAGCCACGCCGCAAAACGAGTTCTTCTCCGACAAAGGCCAACTGGAATTCTGGCATCTCGGCCACGTGCTGGAGCAGTGCATCGCACTCTACAAGACGCGCACGGGTCAGGACGCACCGGAAGACCCAAGCCGCGCCCATTTCCTCGATGGCGACGGAACGCCGATGGTCCGCCAAGCGCTGGAGCGGAGCGCGGCGGAGTAGCAGGCTCACCACGCTCCGAATTTCGGATTTCTCATCGCTCGCGGTGCAAATCCACAGCCGGCCCAAATGGCATTCCGCCACACACAAGGCCCTTTACGCTTGCGGTGAGCCATTCTGCTCAGTAGAGCACCCCGACAAGAGGTGATTTGCCGCGAAGGAACGCAAGATGAAAAACCTAGCCAGAGTTCTATTGATTGCAGGCACCGCAATGGTCGCAGGCACGGCCATCGCGGCCGACGGAGACGTTTCGGGTTCCAAGGACCACCCGCTTCTGACCCGCTACCCCGACACCAGGATCTCCGACTACGAGAAAAACTACAACAGCGTGCCCATGACCGTAACCGGCGCCGACGGCAAAGCCCAAAAGCAAGACATCGAAGGCGACGCGACCGTCTTCCGCTATTTTTACCGCGATGCGCAGAAGCAGCCCAGCCCGCTTCAACTCATCCGCAACTATCAAAACGCGATCAAGACCATCCAAGGCACCGTCGCGTATGAGCGTTTGCCCAGGGACAATGACCCCGGCGAAACGACGCTCAAGGTCGCGTCCGGCGGCAAAGACATCTGGATCAAGATCGAACCCGACATTTGGAGCGCGCCCACCCAAAGCTACAAGCTGTCGATCGTCGAAGTCGCCACAATGGCCCAAGTCGTCAGCGCCAATGCGCTGCTCGACGCGCTCGAGAAGGACGGCTTCATTGCCATCTACATCAATTTCGACACCGGCAAGTCGGATCTCAAGACGGACGGCACGGCGACGGTTAAAGAAATCGCCGCCATGCTCAAGCAAGCTCCCGATCTGAAGATTGGCATCGAAGGTCACACCGACAATGTCGGCACCGCGGCTTCAAACCTGAAGCTTTCCGACGCCCGCGCCAAATCCGTGATGGATGCAGTCGTCAATGCGGGCATTGCGAAGGATCGACTAACGTCGAAAGGCCTTGGCCAAACGGCGCCCATCGCCGACAACCGCAGCGAAGACGGACGTGCCAAGAACCGGCGGGTGGAGTTGGTAAAGAAATAGCCGGCGCCAACCCGCTAAGCGGCCAACTCCGCCAACTTACGCAACACCTGGCCGGCGCCGGCCAGTCTATCTTCCGGCGTCGTCCAATCGCGCATGATAACGAGTTTCTGATCGGGCCTGACTTTGGCGGTCTTTGAGTTCTGCGCGATCCAACCGACCAGCTTGATCGGATCGGGGAACGCATTGTTGCGGAAGGTGATCGTCGCGCCCTTCGGGCCGGCATCGATTTTTTCCACCTGAGCGATCCGGCAGAGCTGCTTGATCGCCATGATCTTTAGCAGCGACTTCACTTCGTCCGGCAACGGACCGAAGCGGTCGATCAGTTCGGCGGCGAACGATTCGATGCCGTCGTTGTTTTCAACTTCCGACAACCGGCGATAGAGCGCCAAGCGCACGTTGAGGTCCGCGACATAGCTCTCCGGGATCAGCACCGCCGAACCCAGATTGATTTGCGGCGACCAAGCCTCGTCGGCCTCCTGCGCCACCGCTCCGCGCAACGAGGCAACCGCCTCCTCCAGCATGTCTTGATAGAGCTCGATGCCGACTTCGCGCACCTGGCCGGATTGTTCCTCGCCCAGCAAATTGCCGGCGCCGCGGATGTCGAGGTCGTGGCTGGCGAGCGAAAACCCCGCGCCAAGCGTGTCCAATGCCTGCAGCACCTTGAGTCGCCGGTCGGCGCCGTCGGTCAAAGTCCGCTCTGCGGGCACGGTGAAATACGCATAGGCACGCGCCTTCGATCGCCCAATGCGCCCGCGCAACTGATAAAGCTGCGCCAAGCCGAAGATGTTCGCGCGATGAACGATCAGCGTGTTGGCTGTCGGAATATCGAGCCCGCTTTCCACGATCGGCGTCGACAACAACACATCGAACTTGCCGTCGTAAAATGCCGACATGACGTCTTCGAGCCGGGTCGGTGCCATCTGCCCGTGCGCCACGCCGACTTTGACCTCCGGCACCGTGACCTTCAAAAACTCCTCGGCATCGGCGATGTCCGAAATGCGCGGACAGACATAGAAACTCTGCCCGCCGCGATAATGCTCCCGCAGCAACGCCTCGCGCAATGTCACCGGATCGAACGGGGCAACGAACGTTCGCACCGCAAGCCGGTCGATCGGCGGCGTCGCGATGATCGAAAGGTCCTTCACCCCCAACAACGCCAACTGCAGCGTGCGCGGGATCGGCGTCGCCGTCAGCGTCAGCACATGCACTTCGCTGCGCAACTGCTTCAGGCGTTCCTTATGGGCCACGCCGAAATGCTGCTCCTCGTCCACGACCAAAAGCCCGAGATCGCGAAACGCAATCGACTTGGCAAGCAACGCATGCGTGCCGATCACAATATCGACCTGACCGTTCGCCACCGCCGACCGCGTCTCGGCCGCTTCTTTCGCGATCACCATGCGCGAAAGCTGGCGTATCTTGATCGGCCACCCCGCGAACCGCGCGACGAAGGTCTTGAAGTGCTGGCGCGCCAACAATGTCGTCGGCACCACGACGGCAACCTGTCGTCCCGTCATGGCGACTACGAAGGCCGCGCGCAACGCCACTTCCGTCTTGCCGAAGCCGACGTCGCCGCACACCAGCCGGTCCATTGGCCGCCCGCGCGCGAGATCTTCGAACACGTCGCCGATGGCCTTTTCCTGATCCTCGGTCTCCTCGTACGCAAAGCGCGCGCAGAACTCTTCGTAGACGCCGTGCGGTGCGTCGATCACGACGCCCGTTCTTAGCTCGCGCTCGGCCGCCACTTTGATCAGCTGCTCGGCGATGTCGCGGATGCGGTTCTTGAGCTTCGCCTTGCGCGACTGCCAACCCGCCCCGCCCAAGCGGTCGAGCACCACGCCCTCGTCGTCCGAGCCATAGCGCGACAGCAATTCGATATTCTCGACCGGTAGAAACAACTTGCCGCCATCGTATTGAAGCTCAAGGCAATCGTGCGGCGCGCCCGCCGCCTCGATCGTCTTCAAACCCAAATAGCGCCCGATCCCGTGATCGACGTGAACGACCAGATCGTTCAGGCTAAGCGCGGCTGCCTCCGCGATAAAGTTCGCAGCGCGCTTCGTCCGCCCGCGGGCGCGCACCATGCGATCGCCCAAGATATCCTGCTCGGACACGACGACCAGCGACGATGTTTCGAAGCCGTGGTCGAGGCCGAGGATTGCAACCGCGGTGGCACTCGGATGTAGCTTCTCGACTTCGGCCCAACTGCGCGCGATCGTAATCGGCGAAACACCATGGTCGGCAAGCACCCCGCCCATGCGGTCGGCCGAACCCTCCGACCAGCACGCCACGACGACACGCTTCTTGGCCTGAAGTTGCGAATTCAAATACCCCGCAACGCTGTCGAACACGTTCTTCGAATTGGCCACGCGATCGGGCGTGAAATCTCGCCCCCGCATCGCCCCGCCGTCTTCCTGTCCGGACAATTCGACCGGCTTGAACGGCGAGAATTGCCTGACCGCGTGGTCGGCAAGCCGCGCACGCCAATCCTCTTCCGTTAGATAAAGCTGCGCCGGAGGTAGCGGCTTGTAGGGCGGCGCCATTCCCGCGAACTTGCCCTGCGTTTGCGCGCGCGCTTGAACGCGTGCATCGTAATAGTCCGCGATCAGGGCCAGCCGCGCCGCGTGCGACTCCTCCACCTGATGGTCGAGCGTAATCGGCCCATCGCCCGCATAGTCGAAAATCGTCTCAAGCTTGGCATGATAGAGCGGCAACCAATGCTCCATGCCCGCATGCTTGCGCCCCGCACTCACCGCTTCGTAAAGCGGATCGTCGTTGAGCACCGCGCCGAACGTCGCGACATAGCCGGCACGAAATCGCTGGATCGAGCCCGTGTCGAGCGCAACCTCGCTGACCGGCGTCAACACGAAGTCCTTGATCTCACCGACCGACTTTTGCGTCTCGGCCTCGAAGCGGCGGATTGTTTCCAACGTGTCGCCGAACAGATCGAGCCTCAGCGGCATGTCCGCGCCGGGCGGGAACACATCGACAATGCCGCCGCGCACCGCATAGTCGCCCGGCTCCACCACCGAACTGGCGCGCGCGAATCCATTGCGGTTCAAAAACCCAATCAATTCGTCCAGTTTGACCGTCGCACCCTTGCGCACCGCAAAGCTTGCTGCCGCCACGTCCTCGCGTTGAGGCACGCGTTGAAGCGCTGCGTTCACGGTGGTGAGCAACACCGCCGGCGACTTGCCGGAGCGCTTGACCAACGACGCCAACACCGCCATGCGCGCGCCGGCGATCTCGGCCTTCGGCGACACCCGGTCGTAAGGCAGGCAGTCCCAGGCCGGAAAGTTGAGAACCACCAGCGCTGGATCGAAGAACTTCAACGCTTCCTGAAGTTCGCTCGCCCGCGCATCGTCGCGCGCAACATGCAAGTGAAGGCCGCCGGCCTTCCGCACGGTCTGCGCGATCAGAAATGCGTCAAAGCCCTCGGGCGCGCCGGCTAAAGTCGAGAATTTGCTCATAGAGTTTCGTGCGATAACGCTCGGGTGGGGGCTTACGTCCGCACAACCAGTCATAGAGATCGTTGTCTGGCACGCCTAGTAAGAGTTCAAAATCGTCCAAATCTTGAAGATTCAACCGCTCCGCGTGCCGGTCGGCGAACGGCCCCAGAATCAGGTCAACCTCCTGCATACCCCGATGCCACGCACGGAATTTGAGGCGCTTACGCCTGATTTCATCCTCTGTCAGGGCGCCATCGGTCATCGCATTGCTATAGTCCGAACCAACGCTTTGAACCAGATCGAGCCTTGCGCCAAATTCGACGGCCCCCACATAACACCGTCCAAGCCACGACGATTGAGCCTATGTCCGCAAACGTTCCCTTACGGCTGTCTCGGGGCAAACCCGACGGTTCCATTGCGCGCTCGATGCAAACCCTCAAGCTCAAGGGCGGACGCCAACTGGGTTTTGCGCAATTTGGCCCCGACACAGCGTTCCCTGTCTTCTACTTCCACGGCTGGCCCGGCTCGCGTCTTGAGGCAGGTTTTTTCAATGTCCCCGGTGCCCAAATGATTGGCGTCGACAGACCCGGCTACGGCCTCTCCGACCCAGATCCCAAGCGCCGCCTTGCCGATTGGCCGCGCGACGTGGAAGCGCTGGCCGATCGCCTCGGTTACGATAAATTTGCCATCGTCGGCATGTCCGGCGGCGGACCCTATGCCGCAGCATGCGCGCACGCCCTGAAAGATCGCCTGACGCGAGTGGCTATCATCGCAGGCCTTGGGCCGCCGGAAGCGCCCGGCATGAGCGCCAATCGCGTTGGTTTCCTGCTCGATATCGGCCAGCGTCCCATCACCTCCGCGGTGCTCACCAACGTGATGCGTACGGTCATTCGCGACCGGCGGGCCGAGCAACGCATAGAGGCCTTCAAGAATCGCATGCCGCGCGCATCCAAGGACGTCGAGGCCATGACGCCCGACTTCATGCAAATGCTGCTCTCAAGCTTCCGCGAAGGCTTGCGCGCATCGGCCAAAGGCCCGGCCTCCGACGCGCGGGTCTACGGCGAGCCTTGGCCCTTCACGCTGGGCGACATCAAAGTGCCGGTGCGCGTCTGGCACGGAACCGGCGATACGCAAGTCCCGGTCTCCATCGGCCGCCACTACGCCCAGCACATCCCCGGCGCCATCGGTCACTTTCCGCAAGACGAAGGCCACGTCTCGATCGTCACCAATTATCTTGAGGCGATCATCACAGATTTGCGCGCACCGTGAGCGCTCTCCCAATCGCACGCGCCAGCGCATAGTCTCGGTCCGACATGCGTCCGGAGATTCTGTTTCCCCTGTTCGCCGAAGTCGGTTCCTTGCCCGGCGTCGGCCCGCGTTTCGCCAAGCTGATCGCCAAGATCGCAGGGCCGCGTTTGATCGACCTGATATGGCACCGGCCGATCGCGCTCCTCGATTGGCGGCGCCAGTCGACGATTGCCGAAGCGCCCGAAAACACGACTGTCACCCTGAAACTGACGCTCGTCGAACACACCCCACCGCGTACCCCGCGCCTACCCTATAAAATCCGCGCCAGCGACGACACGGGTTTCATCGACCTCGTCTTTTTCCGCGCCCATAAGGACTACTTGAAAAACACCCTGCCCGTGGGCGAGGTGCGTTACATCAGCGGCAAGGTCGAGCATTTCAATGAGCGCCCCCAAATGGCGCACCCCGAACGCGTGTTGAGCGAGCAAGCATTCGCCACTGCTCCCGCAATCGAACCGGTTTATGGTTCGACCGAAGGACTGCCTCAACGCACGTTGACGCGAACTGTCGCACAGGCCGTCGAAAAAGCGCCTCACCTTCCCGAGTGGCAGGACGAAGCATGGTTGCGCAAGCAATCCTGGTCCGATTGGCACACCGCCCTCAGATCGCTGCATGCGCCGAAAACACAAAGCGATCTCGACCCGGACCACCCCGCGCGAAGGCGTTTGGCCTTCGACGAATTGCTGGCAAGCCAACTCGCATTGTGCCTGGCCCGCGCTCACATGCGGCGCGTACGGGGGCGCGCACTGAAAGGCGATGGCAGCTTGCGTTCCAGGGCGATCGCCGCCTTGCCGTTCGAACTGACAAAGTCGCAAATTGAAGCCCTGGTCGAAATTGAGGCCGACATGGCAAAGCCCGAGCGCATGCTTCGGCTGCTGCAGGGCGACGTCGGATCCGGGAAGACCCTCGTTGCGTTCATTGCGATGCTCAACGCCATCGAGTGCGGCGCGCAAGCAGCCCTCATGGCGCCGACCGAAGTCTTGGCGCGCCAGCACGCCGCCGTGCTCGCGCCGCTGGCCGCATCCGTTGGCGTCTCGCTGGCGCTGCTCACGGGACGAGATCGCGGCCGCGAGCGGGACGCCATCGTGCAAAGCTTGAAATCCGGCGAACTCAAGATCCTGATCGGCACCCACGCGCTGATCACCGAAAGCGTCATATTCTACGATCTCGCTTTGGTCGTCGTGGACGAACAACATCGCTTCGGCGTGCACCAGCGCCTGGCGCTGTCGGGCAAAGGCGATCAACCCGCCGACATCCTGGTGATGACCGCCACCCCAATTCCGCGGACGCTGGCGTTAACCGCCTACGGCGATATGGACATGTCGCGCCTGACGGAAAAACCGGCCGGGCGCAAACCTATCGCCACTCGCGCTATCCCGCTGTCCAGGCTCGACGAAGTCACAGGGGCCATCGAACGCGCCATCGGTCAAGGCGACCGCGTCTTTTGGGTCTGTCCGCTCGTCGAGGAAAACGAAGACCTCGATCTAACCGCCGCTGAGCAACGGTTCGACGTACTCAAGTCTGTGTTCGGCGAGCGCGTCCGTCTGGTTCACGGCCGTATGAAGGCCGCGGAAAAAGATCAAGCCATCGCCGACTTCCGCGACGGCAAGGCACAACTCCTTGTTGCCACCACGGTGATCGAAGTGGGTATCGACGTGCCCGACGCCACCATCATCGTCATCGAACACGCCGAGCGTTTCGGCCTCGCCCAACTCCATCAGTTGCGCGGTCGCGTCGGTCGCGGCACAAAGCCATCGACCTGCTTGCTGCTTTACCAATCGCCCCTGGGCGACACCGCGCGCGCGCGCCTCGACTGTTTGCGCAATACCGACGACGGCTTCGTCATCGCCGAGGAAGACCTGCGTCTGCGCGGCGCTGGGGAACTTCTGGGCGAACGCCAATCGGGCCTGCCGAATTTCCAATTTGCCGATCTCGCGCTCCACGGCGAACTCGTCGCCGCTGCCCGCGACGACGCGAAACTCATCCTCGCGCGCGACCCCGAACTAGCGACCACGCGCGGCCAAGCGTTGCGAACGATGCTTTATCTGTTTGAACAAGACGAAGCGGTGCGCACGATCCGCGCCGGCTAGAGCGTGTTTGTCTTAGGCCGAACTGTCCCCGGGTCCTGCAGCTGCGATTCAGCTTCACCACAAAGCCACTAAGGTAACGAAGACTCACGAAGAAAGATCGGTTGAGCGGGTTCCGCGCCCGGCCTCTCGGACGGCGGATCGTGCGAGCGTAGCTGGCCCGCGAGGCGCCGCAGCTTCGTGAGCCTTCGTGACCTTAGTGGCTTTGTGGTGAAGCTGAATCGACATCGATTCCAGCAATGACGAATTCGCTCTAGGCGACGCGAACAACGTCAAGCAGCCAGGCCCGAAACGCCTTCAAGGCAACAGAGCATTCCTGCGCGGGACGATACACCAGGTACCACCCCTTGCCCCTCGGCACCGAGAGCGTGAATGGCCGCACGAGGCGCCTGGCCGCAAGATCATCGACGACGAAGGGCGCACGCGCCATCGCAACTCCCATCCCGTCCAGTGCCGCCTGCAGGGCGAAAGCCGGATAGTCGAATTGCCTCGCATGGCTGAGATCCAGTTCGACCATCGCCGCATGCAACCACAACCGCCAATCGTCGGGGTCGTTCGTGACCTGAAGGATTGTTGCCTTCGCCAGATCCGATGGGCTGCGCAATGCTCTTGCCATCGCCGGTGTGCAGACCGGAAAGAGATCGGCGGTGAACAAAAAGTGCGATGTATATCCAGGCCAAACTCCATCGCCCGCCCGGAGCGCCGCCGTCCAATCCGGCCGCATGGGATCGGCTTCCGCAATCGCGGTGGACAGCTGGATGTCGATGCCTGGATGCAACTTATGAAAACCCGTAAGTCGCGGGATGAGCCAGCGCATCGCCAGGGTCGGCCCCGCCCCGATCAGCAACGCGCGCGACGACGCGGCCGTCACCCGGTCGGTCGCTTGCGCAATCCGCTCGAACGCCAACGACAGCTCGGCGAGATAAACACGCCCCGGCTCGGTCAGAACCAAGCCGTTCGCCAACCGATCGAACAAACCAACGTCCAAACGCTGTTCGAGCAGTTTCACAAGCCGGCTGATGGCCGACGGCGAAACATGAAGCTCGGCGGCGGCGGCGACGAAACTGCCCGTGCGCGCGGCGGCCTCGAATGCCCGCAGTCCATTCAATGGCAACAACGACGTCACGATAGCCCCAGCTTATCTCAGCCTAAGCCTAGCATAAATCGGCGCGACAAGCCGGGAAATCAGCGCCACAGTCATTCATCAACAGTGAGTTCGAATCATGCTCGCAGCCATCCCTTTCAGCCTGTCCATCGGCGCTGTGGTTATCGTTACCTCGATCATATCGGGCATTTTCGGCATGGTCGGCGGGCTGATCCTTATGCTGATCCTCGGCGTGCTTCTGCCCGTCCAAACCGCGATGGTACTGCACGGCATCACACAGTTCGTCTCCAACGGTTGGCGCGCGATTCTCTGGCGCCAATGGATCGATTGGAAGGTCGTCGGGCTCTATTCCCTTGGTGCCCTGCCTGCCATCGCCATCCCGATCTTGTTCGCCTACGTACCGGAAAAGCCGGTCATGCTGATTACGCTCGGCCTGGTGCCCTATCTCGCTGCGGCGCTACCTGCGCGATGGGCACTCGATGCGACGAAGTCGTGGCATGCGGTCGCGTGCGGATTTTCGGTCGCCGGGCTTCAGCTTATCGCCGGGGTCGCTGGTCCCTTGCTCGACACGTTCTTTGTGCGCTCCGCGCTAGACCGGCGCGCCGTCGTCGCGACCAAAGCGGTAACCCAGGCGATCAGCCACACGCTCAAGGTCGGTTACTACGGCACACTCCTGTCCCAAGTTCCGGCCCTCGGCCTCGATGTCTACGGCGCGGCAATCGCCGCCGCAGTCATCGGCACCACGCTTGCCGGGCCGGTTCTCGAGAAAATGTCGAACGAGAATTTTCGCCGCTGGACCAAGACGATCGTGCTCGTCGTCGGCGGCATTTCCATCGCGCAAGGCCTGTGGTTGCTCGCCGGTTGACGCTACCCATCCGGGCGTCGCACTGTTTGGCATGTCGGCGAACGAACCAGAATTCGGCCCTGCCTTTGCGCAAGTTGTCGCCCGCGCCATCGCGGGGATCTCGACCATCGCAAACCTCAAACGCCTTTCCGGCGGCGCAAGTCAGGAAACGTGGTCGTTCGACGGCATAGGCCCAACGGGCACCACGCCGCTCATCCTGCGCCGGGCGCCGGGCGGCAGGACGGTTCAACGCTCCGGCAATGCAGTGCCCCTCGCGACGGAGGCTAAAGTCATCAGGCTGGCCAAGGCCGCGGGCGTGCCCGTTCCGTGGGTGCCGTATGTCCTAACCGAAGACGACAATTTGGGTCCTGGCTACGTCATGGGCCGCGTCGAAGGCGAGACCATCGCGCGGAAGATCCTACGCGACCCCGACTACGCCGAAGCGCGGCCGAAACTCGCGCGCCAATGCGGCCAGATCCTCGCGGCCATCCATGCTCTCGACAGATCGCCGCTCGGAGAATTGAACGTCGTACCCGCCGACGTTCAGCTCGACCAATATCGCACACTCTATGACACCTACGACTACCCGCACCCGGTCTTCGAAGTGGCCTTCAAGTGGCTTGAGCAACGCCTGCCCGCCTCGCCTCAGATGACACTCGTCCATGGCGACTTCAGAAACGGCAACCTGATGATCGGCCCCGATGGCGTGCGCGCCGTGCTCGATTGGGAATTGGTCCATATCGGCGATCCGGCGGAAGACCTTGGCTGGATCTGTGTTAACTCCTGGCGCTTCGGCGAGTCCAAGAAAGTCGTGGGCGGTTTCGGCGACGTAAACGATCTGCTCGCCGCTTACGCCGACGCCGGCGGCAAAGGCATGACCGCCGATCGGGTAAAATTCTGGGAGATCTTCGGCACTCTCAAATGGGGCATTATGTGCATGACCATGTACCAAGCCTTCGCTCAAGGGTCTGATCGCACGGTCGAACGCGCGGCCATCGGGCGGCGCTCGTCCGAAACGGAAATCGATCTGATCAATCTCCTCTAACCCAAGGCACTGCCGGCATGATGGACCAACCTTCCGCGCTCGAGCTTGTTACGGCGGTACGCGAGTTCATCGAAAAGCATGCGATCCCCCAACTTCAGGGCCACACCGCATTTCACGCCCGCGTGGCGGCGAACGCTCTCGCCATCGTTGGGCGCGAACTTGAACAGGGAGCCGACGCCGACACGAACGAGCATGACCGTTTGAAACAGATCCTCGGAACGGACGGCACGCTCGAGCGGCTAAATCGCGAGCTATGCCGCCGCTTGCGTGCAAACGAGATCTCATTCGATCAACCGAACCTGGCGGCACATCTGGTCGAAACGACGCTCGCGAAAGTTGCAATCGATCAACCGACATACTCTGGATTTGTGCACTCACCCCACCGCACCAAAATTTGAAGTGTTGCGAAATTAGCACGCACAAGAGATGAATGTTGCAGGCGCGCCTCGCCGACGCGGGCCCGTGATACGACACCCACCGGCTTCGATTCGGGGGCGCGTCGCCATGGCGACCAGAGGTCGCACAGTTATCTACGGTTTCGGTATCTTGTTGGGGCTGTTGGCCCTGACGGTGATTGCAGCCTATGCGTCGCGCGACAATCTTATTCGCTACACGCTGAACCCAGACCGGAGTTTCGGCGAAGGAGCCCAACCGACCGCGCCCGATTACGCCAACAAATCCGCGTGGGCAGTTGCACCGCAAACCGCAACCAAACCGGTCGACGTTTTTTTCATCTACCCGACCTCATATTTCGCCGGCGAGTATTGGAACGCGCCCATCAGCAACGGCGCGGTGCGCGAACGCATCGCACGCGCCATCTCACCGCTTTACGCGGCGCCCTTCGCCGCGTCCGCCAATCTTTTCATTCCGCTCTATCGTCAGGCGGCCCCGTACAGCTTCATGACCGGAAGCGAAGACGGCCGCGAAGCGCGCGAACTTGCCTATACCGACGTGGCGCTCGCGTTTAGATCGTTCATCGTAGCGCGCAACCAGGGTCGTCCGTTCGTCATCGCCGGATACGGACAGGGCGGACTCTATGGACTGCGCCTCATCTCGGAAATGAGTGCCGCCAACCGCGGCCGCCTGGTTGCGGGCTATCTGTTGGAAGTCCCGCTGCCCGTCGAAGTGATCAAGGCGATGTCGACCGCGACGCCGCTGTGCGAGTCGCCCGATCAGACCGGCTGCATCATCACTTGGCATTCGACCTCGCAGAACGCGCGCGGCGACCTGCCGCGCCAGAACGCGCTGGTATGGCGTCCCGGAGGCGGGTTCGATGCCACGCGCGGGCGAGAACTCGCATGCGTAAACCCGCTGACATGGACGGTATCGGGGCGCGCCGGCTCGTCCGACATGAACCTCGGGTCGGCCGAGCTCTCGGAATTTTCAGGCAACGGAATCGTCCTGACGCGTGCCCTGACGTCCGCGGATTGCTGGAACGGCTTGCTGTTCGTCGACGTCACGCCCGATCCGATCTTCTTTTGGGCCGGACCACGCTACCGGGAATTGTTCCCCTCGCGCATCAATCCGTTCTTTGCCGACATCAAGGACAACGTCGCGCGCCGTGTTGAGTCGTTTGCGGCGCAGGCAAGTCTGCCAACCCCACCCGAAGAAGCAATGATCGCGGACCCGGAAACCGCCAAGACGGAATCCAAACCGTCGAACTAGGCGCCCTGCGCACCGATGATCGCGACCGAACACACATTCATCGACGGCGAACCGCCCAGATTGTGCGTCAAGCCGACCTTCGGGTTCTTCAGCTGCCGCGCGCCGGCGCGACCTTGAAGCTGCAGATACATCTCGTAGAGCATCCGCAAACCGCTAGCCCCGATCGGATGGCCAAAACACTTCAAACCGCCGTCGATCTGACACGGCATTTTCCCGCCGGCGTCGTAAAACCCGTCCATCACATCGTGAACCGCCCGGCCTTCGTCGCTGATGAACAGATCTTCCATCGTCACGAGCTCGGTGATCGAGAAGCAGTCGTGCACCTCCATCATCGAAATCTCGTCACGCGGCTTCTTGATTCCGGCCTCGTCGTAGGCGCGTTTCGCGGCAATGCGCGCGGTATGAAAATAGCTTCCGTCCCACGAGTTGTGCATGCTCTCAAGTCCGTTCGACAGCGCGAGCTGCAGCGCTTTGACCGTGATGATATCCTTCTTGTCCATCGCACGCGCGATCTCGGGCGTCGTGACGATCGCGCACGCCGCGCCATCCGACACGCCGCAGCAATCGAACAGGCCCAGCGGCTCGGCGATCATCGGCGAGTTCAACGCCATCTCTTCCGTGATCGGTTTCTGCAGATGCGCTTTCGAGTTTTTGGCGCCGTTGTCGTGACTTTTGACCGACACATGCGCGATCGCGCGTTTCAGATCTTGCTTGGACACGCCATGCTTGGCGCGATAAGCCGACGCGAGTTGCGCAAAATTGCCCGGCGCCGAGCCGTTCGCCCCCCATTGCGGCAACAACGTACCCGGCTGGCCGGTCGGTAAACCGCCATAGCCCGTGTCCTTCAACTTCTCGACACCCAGCGCCAGCGCGATGTCGCACGCACCGGCGGCAACCGCATAGACAGCGCCGCGAAATGCCTCGGACCCGGAGGCGCAGAAATTCTCGACCCGTGTGACCGCAATGTTGGGCAAGCGCAACGCAACCGACAATGGCGTTCCGCCTTTCCCGACTGATTGCTCGTCGATATGCGTCGACAACCACGCCGCCTGGATCTGGCTGGTTTCGACGCCGGCATCCTTCAGCGCCTCAAGGTAGCATTCGACCATCAGTTCTTCCGCACCCATGTCCCAGCGCTCGCCGAACTTCGAACAACCCATGCCGAGAATGGCGACTTTATCCCTGATGCCGCTAGCCATGTTGAGTCTCCCAAATTCCGATCGATGCCATGTAACGACGCATTCCGGACCGTGTCAAAAAGCGGGCCGCCTCCCTTACTGGATCGGCGCCGCCTTCCAAAAATAACGCCGGAACCCGCGCCGTTCGTCAAAATCTTTGATCCGGAACACCATCCGCATTTTCGACCCGGTATCGATCGTGCCGATGTCGACATCTGTAATGTCCGACAAGAACCGCCCGCCCTCCTCAAACGTCACCATGCCGTAGTGCGACGGCGGATCCTGCGAGTAGGTTAAATAGTCCGCCGACCACGACAAGAGTTTGCCTTGCAGTTCGGCGAACGAAAACGGTAGTTGCTCGTCGACTGCGCGGCAATTCGGATTGACGCAAATGCGCGTGCGCGGGAACTGGGCCGTGCCGCATTTCTCGCACTTACCGCCGACCAACCCGAACAGCATGTCGCGTTTGCGATAGGTCACGCTCAGCGCGGTCTTGTTGTCCTTTTCCGCGCGCATGCCCTTTTCCATTTCGATCAGCCCGTTGAACGCGAGCCATTTCATGTAGTTCGTTTCTTCCTTCCGGTTCGCCAACCAGCCTCCAACGCCGCGTTGCGGGCGAACCTTCCCAATGGCGTCGGTGACTTCGAATAGCAACGCGTCGCAACCTTGACCGAATGCCGCCACCAGGATTTTCTCCCCAGGCTTTGCTTGTTCGAGTGCTTGGACGAGCATCACCAACGCGTGTGCCGTCCCACATTCTCCGACGGTGCCCGCTAGATTGTCGCGCACTTTCGCGGCATCGATGCCGCATTTAACGGCCAGTTGTTGATCGAGCTTCGCAAACTGGCACGGCAAGATGAAATGATCGATGGCCGACGCGGCGACCCCAATCTTCTCAAGCAATCCTTTAACTGCGCGCGGCACAATCTTCGAATAGCCCTCATCGCGGATCCAACGCTCTTCCCAGCCATAGTCGAACTCTTCACCCCCGCCGCGAAAATGGTCGACAAAATCGACGGATATGGAATGGCTTGCCAGATATCGCGCCGCAACCTGATCGCCGCCCAACAACAACGCCGCTGCGCCATCGCCCGTCTGAAACTCTTGTGTCGAGCCCGCGCGCGCCTTGCGCTGGTCGCCGGACGCGACAAGCACGGTCTTGGCGCCACCAGATTTTGCCTTCTCAAGCCCCGCAATTAGGGCCGACAAGCCCGCACGTTGCGATCCTGAGACGTCGGTCGTGTGGATGTCTTCGCGCAGGCTCAGCGCGCCTGCGACGATGCCCGCATTCTGACGATCGGCAAACGGCATGGTAGTCGAAGCGAAAAAAAGCGCGTCGACAACCCGCCGGGATTTGATCGGATCGGGGCCGGCCGGCAATGCGTCGCGGGCGGCCTCGACCGCCATCGTCACGGCGTCCTCATCCCAATTCGCCATGGTACGTTCGCCTTTGGCTTGCCCCATGATCGACGGGTTGAACCAAGCATTCGCGCTTGCCATGGCTTTTCGCTGCAGGCGCAAGCGCGGCAAGTAGGCGCCAAAGCCGGAGATCCCGACGCTCGGTTGGGTCATGATATCTCATTCCAGTTGTGGAGTGCGAATGGCGAAGTGTCGAGCGCGCAAAAGGAGCCGCGCGTCCCGTCGCCTGTCGCCTAACAGATTTGGATTGAGGGCTCAACGCCCGGTGGCGTTATCGCCGCACCCGGTGGCGTTACCGCCGCACGACGATACAGACGGCGCCTTTGTCCCGCAGCGTTCGGCATAGCCCAAGCGCGGCTTCACGGTCGGGAAGCGCCTCGGCGAGCAGGCGATAGACTGTTTTCTCGTCGCCCAAACTTACCGGCTCCACAACGTGGCTCAAGCCACCCAAAAGGTCGCCGGCAAGTGCCAGCAACGACTCCCAGCCCTTCTCCGCCAGGGCCGCCGACTTAAACGACCCGACTTGGATGGCGAACTCAACGTCGCTGCCACCCCTGCCGCTCGCCAACATAGGCGCCGCCGCAACCACGGTGGTGTGGGCCGTTGTGGGTTTCGGTTTTGGCATTGGCGTTGAATTCTGTGGCACCGCGATTGCCGCTTCTTTTCCAGGCGCTGCATCCCTCACCGGAACAACCTTCGGACTGTCGTCGAGCGCAGGGCGAAGTGAGAACCCGTTTTCCGGCTCAAGCGCCGGCGGCGGCGCGATCGACGGCACTTTTGGCGCTGGCGGTGTCCAGGGCGTTCGCATGGCTTCATTTTCGGTCGAAACCGTGTTGGCCTGCGATCCTGGTGTCGCCGTCAAAACCAAGGGTACGTTGGGGCCACGGACGGCCTTCCGGCGTCCAAGCACCGAATCCAGCCCCTGAGACTGTTCAAGCCTCGACAGATTTGCTTTTGCGAGTTCGAACTTTGGATCGATCGATAGCGCGCGACGATATGCATCCATCGCCTCGCGCCGCTTGCCCAGCGCCTCCAGCGATAGACCTTGCCATGTGAACACAAATTTCGGATACGAATGCCCGTTTCTGAGCGCCATATCATAGTCCAGAATTGCTTCATCATGGCGGCTAAAACGACGATGCAAGCTACCGCGGTTCGAAAATGCCTCGGCGTAGTTCTGGTTCATGCGAATGGCGAGATGATAGTCTCGCATTGCGGACTCGAATTCGCCGATAGCCTCATAGGCCAGACCACGATTGTTGAGCGTCCGAGGTTTGAACTCGCGTGGCAAATTCCGATTCCACAGTGCGGTCGAATAATCGAGAATTGCCCGGCCAGCTTGCCCTTCCTTGTGGAAGGCCATCCCACGATGATGGTAAGTAAGCGCAACCCCCGCCGGGCTAAGTTCTTTGCTTTGGATGGCCCGGGTGAACAACTCCACCGCAGCCGACCCGTCCCCGGCGGCAAGCCGCGCCACGCCCGCGTCGGCATCGGCAACGCCGCCAGCCAATGCAGGAACGCAGGACAGGAAAATGCCCACAAGAACTAGCGCGCATCGCAACATAAGAGCCAGGATATAGTGATTCGGGCACAGTCCATAAAGCTAAGCGACTTGCTGCCTTTCTCACACACTGGTGTCACCCAATTACTCGTATCTCAGGTTGCAGTTGTTTACGGGATGTTTAGGTTCGATCAATGAGCACATCACAAATCATCCGGCCCGTCCGCAAAGCGGTGTTCCCGGTCGCCGGCATGGGCACGCGCTTTTTGCCGGCGACTAAAGCTGTGCCGAAAGAAATGCTTCCCGTCGTCGACAAGCCCGTCATCCAATACGCCGTCGAAGAGGCGCAAGCCGCCGGCATCGAACAATTCATCTTCGTCACCGGTCGCGGCAAACACGTCATAGAAGATCACTTCGATCACGCCTATGAACTCGAAGCGCTCCTGTCGTCGCGCGAAAAAACGAAGGAACTACGCAGCCTTTTGGAAGCACTGCCGCCCAGCGGCTCCGTCAGCTTCACCCGACAGCAACAACCTCTTGGACTCGGCCACGCAATTTGGTGCGCGCGCCACTTTGTCGGCGACGAACCGTTCGCGATTTTACTCGCTGACGAATTGTTGGTCGATCAGCCTGGCTGCCTCACGCGCATGATGACCGCCTACAACAAAACCGGCGGCAGCATGGTGGCCGTCCGCGAGGTCCCGCTCGAAGAAACCAAACGATACGGCATCATCGACGCCAAAGGCGACCAGGCCGACCTTGTCCCCGTTTACGGCATCGTCGAAAAGCCCCTGCCAGCGAACGCACCATCGCGCCTCGCCGTCATCGGCCGCTACATCGTGCAGCCCCAGGTATTCGCCGAACTCGAGCGCCACGAAAAAGGAGCCGGCGACGAAATCCAACTCACCGACGCCCTCGCGCGCCTGATCGGAAATGCACCGTTTCACGGTTTTCGCTTCAAGGGCCAAAGATATGATTGCGGCGACAAGGTTGGTTTCCTACAAGCCAACATCGCCGTCGGCTTAAGCCACCCTGAAACGGCAGCTCCCCTGAGGGCCATCCTCAAAGATCTGTCGCTCTGACAGCGAGCCAATACTAGGAACACCAGATGCGCGTCGCAATGATCGGCACCGGCTATGTGGGACTCGTCTCCGGCGCCTGTTTCTCGAATTTCGGCCACGAGGTCGTTTGCGTCGATAAGGATGCGGGCAAGATCGCGCGCCTCAAACGCGGCGAGATCCCAATCTACGAGCCCGGTCTTGAGGCGCTCGTCGCCGACAACGTCAAGGCAGGACGGCTCTCATTCACGACAGACCTCAATTCCGCCGTTCCGGCGTCCGACGCCGTATTCATTGCCGTGGGCACGCCAAGCCGCCGCGGCGACGGATTCGCCGACCTCAGCTACGTCTTCGACGCGGCAGCCGAGATCGCCGGGGCGCTCAAGGGCTACACGGTCGTCGTCACCAAATCGACCGTGCCTGTCGGCACCTGCAAAAACGTCGAGACCATCATCCGCGAACGTCGTCCGACCGCCGAATTCGACGTCGCCTCGAACCCGGAATTCCTGCGCGAAGGTTCGGCCATTGAAGACTTTCAGCGCCCCGATCGCGTCGTGGTGGGCGCCGAAAGCGACCGCGCTCGCAACGTGATGCGTGCGCTTTACCGTCCGCTTTTCCTCAACGACAAGACCCCGTTCGTCTTCACCTCGCGCGAATCCTCCGAGCTGATCAAGTACGCCGCCAACGCTTTCCTCGCGCTCAAGATCACCTTCATCAACGAAATCGCAGATATCTGCGAGAAATCAGGCGCCGACATCCAAGACGTGGCGCGCGGCATCGGGCTCGACGGACGCATCGGCTCGAAATTCCTCAACTCGGGTCCAGGATACGGCGGCTCATGCTTTCCTAAGGACACCCTTGCCCTTGTCCGCCAAGCGTCCGAGTTCGGAACCCCATCGCGTCTCGTCGAATCCGTTGTCGAAGTGAACGCAAATCGAAAAAAGCGCATGGCGGACAAAATCATCGACGCCTTCGATGGCGTGAAGGGAAAAACGATTGCGATCCTGGGCGTCACCTTCAAACCGAACACCGACGACATGCGCGACAGCCCCTCGCTCGACATCATCCCGGCCCTGCAAGCCGCTGGCGCCTTGGTCAGCGCCTTCGATCCGGAGGGCATGGATGAGGCAAAAAAGCTGGTGCCCAACGTCAAATGGGCGGGAAACGCCTATGATGCCATGACTGGCGCCGACGGCGTTGCGATCCTGACCGAGTGGAACGAGTTTCGTGCCCTCGACCTCAACCGGATGAAATCGATACTGAAGCGCCCCTTGATGATCGATCTGCGCAACATCTACACGCCGCGCGAAATGTCGGAAGGCGGTTTTGAATATCACAGCGTCGGACGATTGCCCGTTCGCCCCATCTGATACGGTCTACTGCACGACGCGCGCCGAGCGCAGCCGCGCGATGATCAGATCGGCCGCGGCTTCGGGGTCCAAATCCAAGGTCTTCACATGGATTTCCGGCTTCTCCGGCGCCTCATAGGGCGAGTCGATGCCGGTGAAATTCTTGATCTCTCCGGCCTTTGCCCGCTTGTAGAGCCCTTTCGGATCGCGCGACATGCATACCTCGATCGGCGTGTCGATATAGACTTCGAGAAACTCGTCGGCCGCCACCAATTCGCGCGCCGTTCGCCGCTCCGAACGAAACGGCGAGATGAACGACACCAACACGATCAAGCCCGCATCGACAAACAGCTTCGCAGTCTCCGCCACGCGCCGGATGTTCTCCACCCGATCGGCGTCGGTAAAGCCGAGGTCGCGGTTGAGTCCGTGACGAACATTGTCGCCGTCCAGCATGTAGGTGTGATGTCCCGCGAGCAGCAACTTGCGTTCCACGATGTTGGCAATCGTCGACTTGCCCGAACCGGAAAGTCCCGTGAACCAAAGCACCGACGGCCTTTGCGCTTTTAGACTCGCTCTCGCTTCCTTGTTCACGTCCAAAGCTTGCCAATGAACGTTGGTCGCACGGCGCAACCCGAACTCGATCATCCCCGCGCCAACGGTGCCGTTGGTAAAGCGGTCGATGACGATGAAACCGCCGGTCTCCCGGTTGTCGGCATAAGCATCGAACGCGATCGGCGCCGCCGTCGAAAAATTACAGAACCCGACCTCGTTCAGCGCCAGCGTCTTTGCCGCAAAACGCTCGAGGTTGTTCACATCGATTTTGTGCTTCAATTCCGTGACGGACGCCGAAACGGTCTTTGCTCCGATCTTGATCAGATATTGCCGTCCGGGCAGCAGCTCGTCCTCGGCCATCCACAGCAGATGTGCCGCAAATTGATCGGCAACCTCGGGCCGCGCCGCCGGGTCGCACAACACATCCCCGCGCGAAATATCCACTTCGTCGCTCAACGTCAGCGTCACGGCGTCGCCCGCGCGTGCTTCCGCCAAGTCGCCGTCCATCGTCACGATGCGCGCGACGGTCGAACTCCGCCCGGAACTCGCAACGACGATCGGATCGCCTGCGCGCACCCATCCGCTGGAAATCGTTCCCGCAAAACCCCGAAAATCCAAGTTCGGCCGGTTGACCCATTGCACCGGCATCCGCAGCGGCTGGGAGTGGCGATCGGAATCGACATCGACCGCCTCCAAATGCGACAGCAACGTCGGCCCCGCGAACCAGCCCAATCTTTTGCCCGGCGAAATCACGTTGTCGCCGAAGCGGGCCGAAATCGGAATTGACACAAGCGACGCAAACCCCAGCTTGTCGGCAAAGTCGCGAAACTCGCCGTCGATGGCGTCGAATATATCCTCGGAATAGTCGACGAGATCGATCTTGTTGATCGCCAACACGACATGCCGGATGCGCAACAATGAACAGATATAGGCATGTCGCCGCGTTTGCGTCAGAACGCCCTTGCGCGCATCGATCAGAATGACGGCAAGATCGGAATTCGAGGCGCCGGTCGCCATGTTGCGCGTGTACTGCTCGTGCCCCGGCGTGTCGGCGACAATGAACTTGCGCTTTTCCGTCGCGAAGAACCGATAGGCGACATCGATCGTGATACCTTGTTGGCGTTCCGCCTCCAGACCGTCAAGCAACAGCGCGAAATCGAAGTCGTCGCCGGTCGTGCCATGCTTGCGCGAGTCTTTTTCCAACGTCTTCAACTGGTCTTCGAAGATCAGTTTGGTGTCGTAAAGCAGTCGCCCGATCAAAGTCGACTTCCCGTCGTCGACCGAGCCGCAAGTCAAAAATCGAAGAAACGATTTGCCCTCTTGCTTGGCCAGATAGTCCTTCAGCTCGCTGGGCGTCATCAAAAATAGCCCTCGCGCTTTTTCTTCTCCATCGAAGCCGCCTCGTCGTGATCGATCACACGCCCCTGCCGCTCCGAGGTTCGCGCCGTCAGCATCTCGGCGACGATTTCCTCGAGCGTCGCCGCGGACGATTCCACCGCACCCGTCAGCGGATAGCACCCCAGCGTACGAAACCGCACCAACCTGTCTTGAACCACCTCGCCGGCTGCAAGCTTCATCCGCTCATCGTCGCGCATGATCAGCGCGCCGTCGCGCTCCACCACCGGCCGTCTTGCGGCAAAATAAAGCGGTACGATCGGCAAGCCTTCGGCCAAAATATATTGCCAGATGTCGAGTTCGGTCCAATTGGACAGCGGAAACACTCGGATCGACTCACCCTTGCGAATGCGCGCGTTGAACAGATTCCAAAGCTCCGGCCTTTGTGTCTTGGGGTCCCATCCGTGCGACGCCGTACGGAACGAAAAGATGCGCTCCTTCGCGCGGCTTTTCTCTTCGTCGCGCCGCGCGCCGCCGAAGGCCGCGTCGAAGCCGTATTTGTCGAGCGCCTGCTTTAGCGCCTCGGTCTTCATCACCTGGGTATGAATGGCGGAACCGGACTCGAACGGGCCGATGCCGCGTCTGACGCCGTCATCATTGATGTGCACGAGCAACTTCAGACCAAGCCTGCGCACTATGTCGTCGCGGAACTTGATCATCTCCCGGAACTTCCAAGTCGTATCGACATGAAGCAGCGGAAACGGAGGTTTCGCCGGATAGAACGCCTTCATCGCCAGATGCAGCATCACCGACGAATCCTTGCCGATCGAATAGAGCATCACCGGGTTGGCGAACTCGGCCGCCACCTCGCGCATGATGTAAATGCTCTCGGCTTCAAGCCGCGCTAAATGCGGCGAGCGCGGACGGGTGGGCGCGTTGGCGGTGGAAGCCGGCACGTCAGCAATATCCTCGAGCACGGTTCATCTTTAGCGAATGCCGTATTTACACGGACGCACGGTGTCAACAACACATTGAACACCATTACGCGTAAAACCTAACGCGAAGCCAAACCAAGTTCGATCTCAAGCTTTCCGCACAACATTTGGCCCAAAACGATGTGCATCTCTTGAATTCGCGCTGTCACGGCCGAAGGAACGAGCAGAACATGGTCTGCCACGTGCGCCGTATCACCGCCCGCGCCTCCAGTCAGCGCCACGGTCACAAGGCCCAGTCGCCGTGCGGTCTCGAGCCCCTTTAATACGTTTAAGCTGCGCCCCGATGTCGTGATCCCAACTGCAACATCGCCCGCCTTGCCCAGCGCCTCGATCTGACGCGCGAACAAATGCTCAAAGCCCAAGTCGTTGCCCGCGGCTGTCAGCGCGGACGAATCCGTTGTCAAAGCCAGAGCTGCAATAGCCACCCGGTCTTTCTTGTAACGCACGGTCAACTCGGTCGCGAGATGCTGAGCATCCGCGGCACTTCCGCCGTTACCGAAAAACAGGATCTTGTTGCCAGCCTTAATGCAACTCAACCACGCTGCAGCAGTGTGTTCGAACGCTTCACGCAGCTTCGCCTGCGTTGCATGGGCGACGGCCAGATGTTCGTTGAATTCTGAATCGAAAAAATCAGCCATACCGCCACTTTGTCACCCCGCGCGAATCCGTCAACGCAAAACGCCGCCAACCCAAGGGGCTGGCGGCGTTGTCTTGGGTGCAGGGACACACAACCACCGAGAGTTTGCAAGCCACAGTTGGCCGGTTCGCTGTCGAGTTTGACCGGAATGACGGCACGCTAGGCGCCCGATCCGAAATTCTCCACAATCGGCCCGGCTTTTCGATGGCCTTGCCCCATGGAACGTCCATGGAACTTTCCGTGAGCATCCGCGTTTAGTCCTCAAGCACCGGGTCGCGAAACGCCGCGTTACCGCCCCTGCGCAAGGACGGAACAATCGATGCTGCGTCCCGAACACTTGAATGGCGCCGGTGCTTTGCCGCGCCGGGGTCAAGAATCGCGCGTGCAGAAGTCACAAACTACTGCCGATTGGAATGGCGACGAGCTCATTCGTGACGACTTGCTCAGCGCCGAAGCGCTGGAACGGCATGCGGAAAAGTTGGGCACCGATCAGCGAATCTCGGAGAGAAGACAAAGCGCGAAGCTTTTAAGGGCCAGGCTGCAGTCAAACGAAGCTAGGCTTCTGGCAGCGTACCGCACCATCGCAAAAGCCGTCGCTCAAGGGCGTCCGATTACACCGGCCGCCGAATGGCTTGTCGACAATTACCACCTGGTCGAAGATCAAATCCGGGAAATCCGTTTAGATCTTCCGCCGGGCTATTATCGCCAGCTGCCTAAGTTGGCCGATGGACCGCTCGTGGGTCTGCCCCGCGTGTTCGGACTCGCGTGGCATTTCATCGCTCATACCGATAGCCACTTCGATGCCGACCTACTTTGCCGCTTCGTAAATTCTTATCAACGCGCGCAACCGCTAACGATCGGCGAGTTGTGGGCCGTTGCGATTACGCTTCGCATCATGCTCGTCGAGAATCTCCGTCGGGCGACGCTTCGGATTTTGACCGGGCGTCAACAGCGTGACGATGCAGACGCCCTTGCGGATCGCTTGCTCAGCGCTAAGCGCCCGCAACCCGCCGCGATCGAAGGTGTCCTAAAACCTTACGAAAAAACGCCTGTGCCGCCGGCATTCGCGGCGCAGTTAATCCAGCGCTTGCGCGACCAGGATCCCACATTGATGCCGGCCATGCTGTGGCTCGAATCCAAGTTGAACGCGCAAGGCACATCGTCAGAAATCGTCTTGCAGAGCGAACACATGCGGCAAGCGGCGATGACGGTCACCGTGCGCAACATCATCACCAGCATGCGCCGCATTTCCGCGGTCGACTGGGCGGAACTATTCGAGACCATCAGCCCGATTGATGAGTTGCTGCGGGGAGCGAGCAGGTTTGGTCAGATGGACTTTGCAACACGCGACCAGTATCGGCGTGCTGTCGAAGAACTCGCACGCGGCTCCAAGTTCACGGAAATGGAGGTGGCACAGCGCGCACTCGCCAGAACGACGGAAGCCGAACGACGCGAAACCCTCAGTAACGAGACGGAGAAAAAGCGAGCATGCGACCCGGGGTACTATCTTATTTCCGCGGGGCGGCCCGCCTTCGAACGCTCGATCGGATTTCGGCCGCCCGCAAGTTCCTGGTTAGGTCGCGCCACGGCAACTGTCGGATTTTTGGGTTACATCTTCAGCGTTGGCGTCGTCACGGCAGTGATGATCGGGCTTGCTCTCTCGCTTCTTGACGCCGCTCTGATTGGCTGGTGGTGGCCCGCCCTTGCCATACTCGGGCTATTCCCGGCGACGGACGCCGCGGTCGCCCTCGTCAATCGTTTCGCGACCTCGCAGTTTACGGCAACGACCTTGCCCGGCATGGAACTGCGTGACGGCATTCCGAGCGAACTGCGGACCATGGTCGTCGTGCCGACGCTACTAACGTCGCCGTCGTCGGTGGCGGAACAGGTTGAGGGGCTAGAGGTTCACTATCTTGCAAGCAATGACGGCGACATTCATTTCGCACTTCTGTCGGACTGGACCGATGCGACGACGCCCCGCGCGGCGGGCGACGAGGAATTGTTAGCTGCCGCCGTCAAAGGGCTTGCTACTCTCAACGAACGCTACGGCGCTGCCCCAGGCGGTGATCGCTTCATCTTGCTTCACCGCCGCCGCGTTTGGAACGCGAGTCAGAAGCGCTGGATGGGTTGGGAACGAAAGCGCGGCAAGCTGCACGAACTGAACCGCCTTCTGCGCGGCGCAACGGACACCACCTTCATCCCGCACGGTCAGACCGCCGTGCGCGTGCCTCCGGGCGTGCGTTTTGTCATCACGCTCGATGCCGATACGCGTTTGCCGCGGGACGCTGCGCGACGGCTGATCGGCAAGATGGCGCACCCCCTCAACCGCCCGCGCTTCGACCCGCGCAAAGGGCGTGTGGTGGAGGGCTATGCGATCTTGCAGCCGCGCATTACCGCAACCCTTCCGACCGGCAAAGAGCAGTCGCTGTATCAAAGACTCTTTTCGACAAGCGGTGGTATCGATCCCTACACCGCCGCCGTGTCGGACGTTTATCAAGATCTGTTCGGTGAAGGCTCCTACGCCGGCAAGGGCATCTACGATGTCGATTTGTTTGAAGCCGCGCTTGCCGATCGCGTGCCTGAAAATACGCTTTTGAGCCACGACCTTTTCGAGGGAATTTTCGCGCGCGCGGGTTTGGTTTCCGACATCGAACTCTTCGAGGACTTTCCGTCCCGTTACGATGTCGCGGCGTCGCGGCTCCATCGTTGGGCGCGAGGCGATTGGCAACTTCTACCGTGGATTTTCGGGCGCGGCGCCCCGGGCAGCGATCAAGACCAATCGGCGATCCCGCTGGGCGGCTTGTGGAGAATGCTCGACAATCTAAGACGGACATTGTCTGCGCCTGCGAGCGTTGTCGCATTGTCGATCGGATGGACGCTTCCTCTCAACCTGTCGCTGCCTTGGACGGGTTTCATTTTGGCGGCGATTGCACTGCCAGCGCTACTGCCGATCATCGGCGAACTATTTCCGCGACGCCCGGGCATTGCCTTGCGAAGTCATCTGCATGCGCTGGCCAAAGACACTGTACTCGCGTTTTCGCAGATCGCGTTTGCGGTCACTTTTTTGGCGCATCAGGCCTGGTTGATGGTCGACGCTATCGCGCGAACGTTCTTCAGATTATTCTTCACACATCGGCGTCTGTTGGAGTGGGTTACGGCAGCTCAAGCCAACTATCGCCCTCAACTCGATGTCGCAAGCGCCTATAGCCTGATGGCCGGCGCAATTGCGATTGCAGCGAGCGCCATGTTGCTGTCGCTTCTGTTCAACACCTATTCATCCATTGTTGCTTTGCCCTTTGTGGCGCTTTGGGTCATGTCGCCGCTTATCGCACGTTGGTCCAGCATTTCACCGCAGACCGCCGATCGGGCCGCCGTTTCGCCCAACGACGCCGATACGCTGCGTCTCATCGCGCGCCGGACATGGCGCTACTTTGAAACCTTTGTCACGGCGGCGGAGAACATGCTGCCGCCGGACAATTTTCAAGAAGACCCCGAGCCAATCGTCGCGCACCGCACATCGCCGACCAATATCGGCCTCTACCTTTTGTCGATTGTCGCCGCACGGGACCATAGTTGGATCGGAACGGTCGAAATGGTCGGGCGGCTTGAAGCCACCTTCGCCACGATCAATCGATTGGAACTTTACCGCGGACATTTGTTCAATTGGTACGACACGCGCGATTTGCGTCCGCTTGAACCCAAATACATTTCTTCGGTGGACAGCGGCAACCTAGCGGGACATCTCCTTGCCGTCGCCAACGCGTGCGCGGAGCGGGCAAACGCAGGCACCCTAAGCGACGATTGGCGATTGGGTGTGGCGGACGCCCTCGATCTCGCTCGTGAAGCTCTTACTGCTGTTGATCGGGGAGAATCAACGGGGCTGGTTCAGATCACCAACGTGCAGGAGCGGCTTAGCGAATTCAGCGCCTTGCTCGCTCGATCGGGCGCGTCGCCGGACGCCGTTGACGTGCTCACCGAGGCCGCCACGCGAGCCTCGCGGCTGGTGGACGCCTCCGTCGCCCTCGGGCTGGTGCGCGACGACGCGTATGCAGCCGAGATCCAGGCTTGGAGCGAGGCGGCACAGCGCGCCGTCGAAAGTCATGCGAACGACTTGAAGACCGCAGCAAGTGTCACCGTGCGTCTTGGGAAACTCGAGCTTGCCGCACGCAACATGTTCTACGCCATGGATTTTCGCTTTCTCGTCAACACGGAGCTCAAGCTCTTTTCGATCGGATATTCGGTCGGCACGGAGACGCTGGACCCAAGCTGCTATGACTTGCTTGCGTCCGAAGCGCGCCTGGCGAGCTTTGTCGCAATCGCCAAAGGTGACGCGCCGACACGGCATTGGTTTCGGTTGGGCCGTCTGGTCACGGCGATCGATCATGGGGCCGCGTTGATCTCGTGGTCGGGGTCAATGTTCGAGTATTTAATGCCGTCGCTCGTCATGCGCGCGCCCGAGGGCAGCTTGCTTGCCAGCACGAACAGACTCATCGTCAGCCGGCAAATCGACCATGGCCGCAAGCTTGGCTTGCCCTGGGGCATTTCGGAGTCGGCGTACAACGCGCGCGACTTGGAATACACCTATCAGTATTCAAACTTCGGCGTGCCAGGATTGGGCCTCAAGCGAGGTTTGTCGGAGAATGCAGTCGTCGCGCCCTACGCGACCGCGCTTGCCGCGATGGTCAACCCGTCCGCGGCCTGCAAAAACTTTGTGAGACTGAAGGATATTGGCGCCGGCGGCACTTACGGTTTCTATGAGGCCGTCGATTTCACGCCGTCGCGCATCCCCGAAGGTAAACGCCACGCAGTCGTTCGCGCCTATATGGCGCACCATCAAGGGATGACAATCGTCGCGCTCGCAAATGTTCTGGGCGATGGGCGGATGCGGGATCGCTTCCACGCGGAACCCCGTGTTCGCGCGGCCGAGCTTCTGCTGCAGGAACGAATGCCACGCGAGGTCGCATTGGCTCACCCGCGCGCGGAGGAAGTGCAGGCCGCAGCGAAACTGATCGATGGCGCAGCGCCCCGGTCGCGAATCGTCCTGTCGCCGCACTCGACGCCACCGCAAACTCAACTTCTGTCGAATGGGCGCTATTCGGTCATGGTGAGCGCCGCCGGCGGCGGATATAGCAAGTGGGGAAACCTTGCGATTACCCGGTGGCGCACAGACGCAACCTGCGACGACTTCGGTACGCATGTCTTTTTGCGCGACGTGAGGACCGGCGCGGTTTGGTCGGCGGGTTATCAACCCACGGGCGTCGAGCCCGACGAATTCAAAGCAGCATTTGCCGACGGCCGTGCCGAGTTCGTTCGGCGCGACGGTACCCTGACCACAGCGCTCGATGTCATCGTCTCGCCGGAGAGCGACGGCGAAGTCCGCCGCATTACCATTTCCAACCACGGCGCGCGCGCGCGCGAAATCGAAGTGACCTCCTACGCCGAGTTGGTGCTGGCACCGGCCTCCGCCGATTGGGCCCATCCCGCATTCTCGAAATTGTTTGTCGAAACCGACTATGTCGCCGCAAAGGGCCTGTTGCTGGCGACGCGCCACCGCCGCTCTGCACACGAACAGGAGGTTTGGGTCTCTGCACATTCCGTCGTCGAAGGCGATGATCTGGGCGCCCTGCAGATCGAGACCGATCGAGCGCGCTTCATCGGGCGCGGCCGCAGCTTGCGCAATCCCATCGCCATCTCCGACCAACGGCCGTTGTCAAACACAGTCGGGGACGTGCTTGACCCGGTTTTCGCGTCCCGGCGGCGCGTCCGTATCCGTCCTGGTGGGTCGGTGCGCATTGCGTACTGGACATTCGTCGGCCGGTCGCGCGAAGAGGTTGTCGCGCTCGCCGACAGGCATCGCGAGCCCGACGCCTTCGATCGCGTCACGACGCTGGCTTGGTCGCAAGGTCAAATCGAGCGCCACCACATGGGCATCACGCCGGACCAGGCCAATCAGTATCAGCGCCTGGCAAGCCACTTGCTCTACACCAATCCTGCCTTGCGCGCGCCACCGCCGACGATTGAACGCGGTGCTCAACCGCCCAACGCGCTTTGGGCGCTCGGCATTTCGGGCGACGTACCCATCATTCTCGCGCGCGTGGATCAAGACGAGGAGCTGCCGTTCGTCCGCGACCTCCTGCAAGCGCACGAGTACTGGCAAAGAAAGCAATTCGACGTCGACCTCGTGATCCTGAACGAGAAGGCAACGTCCTACGTCCAAGACTTGCAAGTTTCATTGGAGTCACTGGTGCGCATCGGCGAGGCGCGCAGACGCCACACGGGCCCGGCCTTGCGCGGAAATGCAATTGTCCTACGCCACGACCTGATGACACCAGAAAGCCGTAACGCACTCTTAGCCGTGGCGCGGGTAGACTTGGTCGGCAGGCGTGGCGCTCTGTCCGAACAACTCGACCGCCTCGTCGAAACCGCTTCGAGCAACGCGCAACTTCGCCAACGCCCTAAGCCGCCGGCCTCTGCAGATCAATCGGTACCATTTGCAAAGCCGGACCTGGAATACTTCAACGGCATCGGAGGCTTTGGCGCAGACGGACGCGAATACGTTGTTGCGCTTACTGATGGATTGAATACTCCTGCGCCGTGGCTCAACGTCATCGCAAATCCGCATTTCGGGTTCCAGGTTTCGGCGGATGGTGGCGGCTATACCTGGAGCGAAAGCAGCCGTGAGAACCAGCTGACCGAATGGTCGAACGATCCCGTCTGCGACCGCACGCCCGAAGTCATCTATATCCGCGACGACGACACCGGCGAACTCTGGACACCCACGCCCTCACCCATCCGACGCACGGCGGCCAATTACATGGTTCGTCACGGACAGGGATACAGCCGCTTCGAGCACACCGCGAGCGACATGGCCATATACCTTTTACAGTATGTGGCCAAAGACGAGCCCATCAAGATTTCACGACTCACGATCCGCAACACATCGAGGCGAACCCGACGCCTTACAGTAACGGGTTACATCGAATGGCTGATGGCGCCGCCGCACGGCCTCACGACGCCGATCGTCATAACCAGCTTGGATACCTCGACCGGGGCGGTCTTTGCGCGAAATCCCTGGAATGCTGCTTTTGGCGCGCAGATCGCATTTGCGGATATGGCGGGGCAGCAAACATCGTGGACCGGCGACCGCACCGAATTCCTGGGCCGCAACGGGTCGCTAACCAATCCATCGGCATTGCAATTCAAGACGCCGTTATCAGGCCGCGTTGGTGCGGGACTCGACCCCTGCGCTGCGTTGCAACGGTCAATCGAGCTTAAGCCGGGTGAAGCCATCGAAGTCGTGTTGTTTCTCGGCTCCGCACCCGACGCAGAAGCAGCCAGGGCTCTGCTCCGAAAGTTTCGCGCCGCGGATTTGAATCGCGCATTGGATGAGGTGATAGATTTATGGGACGGTGTTCTCAGCAAGGTGCAAGTGACGACGCCGGACCGCAGCATGGATATCATGCTCAATCGTTGGCTCCTTTATCAGACGTTGGCTTGCAGGCTCTGGGCGCGTTCCGCACTTTATCAATCCGGCGGCGCCTACGGTTTTCGCGATCAGCTCCAGGATGCCATGGCGATGGCGTTGACGATGCCCGAGCTAACGCGGGCACATCTGTTGCGCGCCGCAGGCCGTCAGTTCGTCGAAGGCGACGTGCAACATTGGTGGCTCGACCATTCGGGCCAAGGCGTGCGAACCGGCTTCTCCGACGATCGAATTTGGCTGTGTCATGCAGCCGCGCACTATCTCACCACGACAAGAGATCATTCGGTCCTCGACGAAATGGTATCGTTCTTGCGAGGACCGGCATTACCGGCAGGAGAGGCAGACGCATTCTTTGAGCCTGCCGTGACAGATCAGAAAGGATCGATCTTTGAACACTGCGCGCGCGCACTCGATCTCAGTCTAGCCGTCGGAAGTCATGGCTTGCCGTTGATCGGTACCGGCGATTGGAATGACGGTTTCAATCACGTCGGCGCCGGCGGCAAAGGCGAGAGCGTTTGGCTCGGCTGGTTTCTCTATTCCGCATTGAGCTCTTTCATACCGATCGCACAACAGCGCGGTGAGGCAGCGCGGGCGGAACGATGGCTGTTGCACCGGGAACTCCTGCAGGAAGCGCTCGAACGCGAAGGGTGGGACGGCGACTGGTATCGCCGCGCCTATTTCGACGATGGTACGCCGCTCGGCTCCGGCATGAACGAGCAGTGCCGCATCGATTCAATTGCTCAGTCGTGGGCCGTCCTGTCGGGCGCGGCAGAGCGCGATCGCGGCCAGCGAGCGATGGCGGCGGTAGATACGTTACTAATCGACCGCCAAAACGGGCTCGCCGTCTTGTTCAATCCACCGTTCGACAAGACGACGATCGATCCCGGCTACGTCAAAGATTATCCGCCCGGCGTTCGCGAGAACGGCGGACAGTACACGCATGCCGCCGCTTGGTCGGCGATGGCGTTTGCGGCGCTGGGCGAGGGCGACAAAGCCGCCGACCTGTTCTGGATGCTCAACCCGATCAATCGGGCGCGCACTTTCACCGATGCGCAGCGTTACCGCGTCGAGCCCTATGTCGTCGCGGCGGATGTCTACGCGATGCCGCCTCATGTCGGGCGCGGCGGCTGGACGTGGTACACGGGCGCGGCCGGATGGCTCTACCGCGCGGG
>JANOFM010000080.1:0-10460 GCA_031413635.1 Alphaproteobacteria bacterium
CGGCGCTCGCCGCCATCTCTGTTTTCGTCATGTCGTCGGCTGCCGCCGCACTCGGCTGTCCAACCAAGTGCCATCATAGGCTCCGCCCTCGCGCGGACGATAGTAGCCTATGCCTTCGAAGACTTGGTCCGCGCCGTCAACCGCTTTGGTCACGATACGGTAATGAATGCGGGCGAATTTTCCGTCGAGCACGCTCTCCCAACGCATGGTGACGCGCGAGGGTTTACCGAACGACGTCCCATCGACGGCCCAGCTTCCGTTCAGGAAGCACAAATATGGCGATGGACAGTCGAGTGCGGCGGCAGCCGACGACATGACGAAAACAAAGATGGCGGCGAGCGCCGCGAAGAACCGGTTCATGGGATCATCCTAATATCGAGGCAGAAACGCCCGATCATAGACGAATGAGGAGGAATGAACTCGACAGCCGTTCCAACTGGTCGCTATGTATCTGGAAAAGCGAGGTCAAGTCACGTGGGTTGGGTGCGCAATATCGTCGTCGGTGTCGTTGTCGTCATTCTGGCGTTGGCCGGATTTCTTTACTTGCGCTATGGCGGCGGCAAGGACTTTCCGGATCGATCGACCCCGCCCTTGATGGATGCGTCGGCCGTCGAGATCGTCGCGACGCTGGACGAGCCGCCGGGCAACATCGCTGTGTCGGCGGACGGACGCGTGTTTATTACGCTACACCCGGAAGCCAAACCCGAGACAAACCGCGTTGTGGAACTTGTGGACGGCAAACCGCTACCCTTCCCGGACGCCGCATCGCAGACATCGCTTTATTTCGCACCGCAAGGCATCCGCATCGACCGGCAAGGCCGTTTGTGGACGATCGATCACGGCGACAACGGATTCTCGCCCGCGCGCCTTGTTGCGGTCGATATCGTGTCGCGCAAGGTCGTGCACGACCACACATTCTCGCGCGATGCCGCGCCGGTGCTGTCTTATCTGCAGGATCTGAACATCTCGCCCGACGGTAATACGGTCTACATCGCCGATGTCGCGTTCTTCCGCCAGACGCCGGGTTTGGTCGTCTACGATGTCGCCACTCAGGCCGAGCGGCGTTTGCTCGAGGGACATCCAGCGGTCGAGCCGGAAGGCTATTGGGTGCAGACCCCCGATGGTCCGATGCAACGGATCGGCGGGCTTGTGACGTTGAAGCCCGGGATCGATTCCATGGCGCTGTCGATCGACGGGTCGGTTCTGTATGTCGGCCCGATGTCCGGAGGTACGCTGTACCGGGTGGCGACGGCGGATTTACGCGATGCTGCTTTGCCGTCCGAAGAACTGGCCAAGCGCGTGACGAAGTTCGCGGACAAGCCGTTGACCGACGGTGCGAGCATCGACGAAGCCGGCAACGTCTATCTGACCGATGTCGAGCATTCGGGCGTGGCGCGTGTATCGCCCGATGGCAGGCTTGAGACACTTATTCGCGACCCGCGTATCCGCTGGGCCGATGGTTTGTCGTTCGGGCCCGATGGCTGGCTCTATGTCGCCGACAGCGCGATTCCGTGGATTGCGCTCAAATCGCGGGCCGACATCAAGGCGGCTGCACCCTACTACGTGTTCCGCTTCAAGCCCGGCGGGACGGCGCCGGCCGGACAATAAGTTCAGGCCCCGATTTCGTCGGCGCTGAGCGCAAAGGCCCCGCCGGCGCCGCGGGTGATCGGTCCGAGCTGGGCTTCAGCTTGGGGCAGGATTTGTTCGGCGAAGAAGTGGGCGACGGCAATGCGCGTGTTCAAGAACGTTCTGTCGCTATCGCGGTTGGCCAAGCGTTTCGCGGCGGCGAGGGCGCCGCGCGCCAGATAGTGGGCGCCGGCGACCAGACCCATCATGCGCAAATAGGGGCTTGCGCCCGGCAGCGCCTCGTTCGGTGACGAGCGCAGGCGTTCGTGCAGCCAGGCGGTTGCACTGTCGGCGGCTTTTGCAGCGCGTGAAAGTTCCTTGCCGATGGCGGCGATGGCGTCGCCGCCGCGTTCGCAGAGCGATGCGGTTTCGTGTGCTTCGCCGAGGAAGCGACGGACCACATCGCCGCCTTCGAGCGACAGTTTCCGCCCGAGGAGGTCGATCGCCTGGATGCCGTTGGTGCCCTCATAGATCGGGAGTATGCGCGCGTCGCGGTAGTGCTGGGCGGCGCCGGTTTCCTCGATGAAGCCCATGCCGCCGTGGACCTGGACGCCGATCGAGGCGGCTTCGACACCCATGTCGGTGCACCAAGCCTTCGAGAGCGGCGTGAGAAGTTCTTCGCGGGACTTTGCGGCGGCGCGGATCGCGGGCGTCGGCCCATGGCGGGCTTCGTCGATGGCGACGGCGTTGGAAAGGCAGATCGCCCTGCCCGCTTCGATCATCGCCTTTTGCGTCAGCAGCATGCGGCGCACGTCGGCGTGGAAGATGATCGGCGACATCTCCGTCACTTCGTGTTGCAGACCGAAGGGTTTGCCTTGGCGGCGTTCCCGCGCGAAGGCGAGCGCCTGCTGGAAGGACCGCTCCGCGATGGCGACGCCTTGCATGCCGACGTTAAGGCGCGCGGAGTTCATCATCGTGAACATGGCGGCCATGCCTTTGTTCTCGCGACCGATCAGGAAGCCGGTGGCGCCGCCCTCGTCGCCGAACGACATGACGGCGGTGGGCGAGCCGTGAATTCCCAGCTTGTGTTCAAGGCCGACGCAACGCAGATCGTTGCGCGCGCCCAGGGTGCCATCGGCCTTGACCAGGAATTTCGGAACCAAGAACAGCGAGATGCCACGCGTACCCAGCGGCGCGTCGGGCAGCCTCGCGAGAACGAGGTGGATGATGTTTGCCGCCGCGTCGTGCTCGCCCCAGGTGATGAAGATTTTCGTGCCCGTGATCTTGTAGCTGCCGTCGGAATGCTTGACCGCCTTCGATTTGATGGCGCCGACATCGGAACCTGCGTGCGGTTCGGTCAGGTTCATCGTGCCGGTCCAGTCGCCGGAGATTAGTTTCGGCAGGTAGGTTTTCTTCTGCTCGGGCGTGCCGTGGGCGGTCAGGGCCTCGATCGCACCTTGGCTCAGGATCGGGCAAAGGCCGAACGCCATGTTTGCCGACTGCCACATTTCCTGGACGGCGAGGCCGATCGTGTGCGGCAATCCCTGACCGCCGAATTCGGCGGAGCCCGCGATGCCGTTCCAGCCACCTTCGACGAACTGTCGGTAGGCGGCGGCGAAGCCGTTCGGCAGCGTCACCTTGCCGCTTTCGAGCTTAGAGCCTTCCTGATCGCCGGTGCGGTTGAGTGGCGCGAGGACTTCACCTGCAAAGCGGCCTGCTTCGCCGAGCACGGCGTCGACCAAATCGTCGCTCAAGTCGGCATACGCAGAATTGCCATAAAGTCGCGGTAGCCTTGCAATCGCGTCAAGGGTGAAGCGAATCTGCCTCACGGGCGCTTGATAGGTCATGACATATCGTCCATGTGTCGGTCCGAGTCGATTTATCGCAGCCAAGCGCCAGACTGTGCAATCCTTACGCTACCCGATTGAGAGCAGATCACCATGCGCCTTTCGTCTACCCTTTTGATTGCCGCAGCGTTCAGCCTGGGCGCCGTGCCGGCTTGGGCCGATGTGTCAAGCAACCCGCGAAGCGCGCCCAAAGGCACCTATGCGTTGAGCAAGGCGCACTCGTTGGTGACCTTTTGCATCAAGCATTTCGGCATTTCGGATTATTGCGGTTGGTTTCCGAAGATTTCGGGAACTCTCGAGTTCAACGGGTCGCAACCCGGCAACAGCCGCGTCGATGTCGTCATCGATCTCAGCGCGGTAGAAACGCGCAGCGACGAACTCGACGGGCGTTTGCGCGACGAGTTGTTCGAGGTGACGAAATTCGGCACCGCGACGTTCAAATCCACCGGGATCAAAGTTACCGGTGATGCTCAGGGCGACATCGTGGGCGATTTGACGCTACACGGCGTCACGCGACCGGTCATCTTGAAAGCCAGGTTCAACGGTGGACTGCCCTCACCGTTCGGCGCCGGACATCTGGTCGGCTTTTCCGCCGATGCGACGATCAAGCTCGCGGATTTCGGTTTTACAGGCGTTGCGTGGAAGGTCTTCGTCGGCGATGAAGTGACGCTGCGTATCGAAACCGAATTCCTTCACGAGTAATCAATCAATGTTCAACTCCGAGAGGCGCTACGGGACGGTGGCGATGATTTTGCACTGGCTGATTGCCATTGCGATCATCACGTTGCTGGTGGTCGGCAAATACATGCACGGCCTGCCCAGCAGCGATCCCAACAAATTCATGCTCTATCAGCTACATAAGTCGTCCGGGCTGACAGTGCTCGTGCTCAGCATCGCACGCATTGTGTGGCGCCTCGTCAATGTTGTGCCGCCGCAGCCGGCCACGATGCCGGTGTGGCAGCGATGGGCGGCGGGCGCCAGCCATTTGGCGTTCTATGTGCTGATCATCGCCATTCCGCTTAGCGGCTGGGCGGTGGCGTCGACCTCGTCGTCCGGCGTGCCGACATTGTGGTTCGGTCTGTTCGAGGTGCCGTCACTGCCGGGTCTGCCGGAGGGCGAGGCACGGCACGATGCCCACGAACTGTTCGAGGAGGTGCACGAGTTGCTGGGTAATCTGATGATCTTGCTCCTGATCGTACATGTGAGTGCCGCGCTCAAACACCATTTCTGGGATCGCGATATAGTTCTTCGCCGGATGCTGCCGTTCACCAAGGTCGATTAGGGAAATCCACAATGCTACGCAGTGTTTGGTGCTTCCTGTTGGCGGCCGCTCTCAGCGGCGCTGTATTGGCTCAGCCCGCAAAGTGGCAGGTCGATCAGGCCAAGAGCTCGCTCACGTTCGTTGTCAACATCAACGGACAGCCCATCACCGGCAAATTCAAAGCGTTTGGTGCGTTGATCGCATTCGATCCCGCCGACCTCGCCCATTCGTCGGCTAAGATCACGATGGACATGACGGAGGTCAAAAGCGGCGACGCGACGCGCGATGCGATGCTGCTCAAGCCCGATTGGTTCAACGTGCTTGACTTCCCGCAGGCCGTTTATCAAACGACCGGCTTTGTCGCGAAAGGCGGCAACGCCTATGAGGCGCAGGGCAAGTTGACGCTCAAAGGCGTCGTCCAAGACATCGCCCTGCCCTTCAAGCTGACCATCGACCGCAACACTGCGATCGCCCGAGGCGAGACCAAACTGCAGCGGTTGGTGTTCAGCGTCGGCAGGAACAAAGAGTTCATGGGCGACACGCCGGTGGGGCTGAGCGTCAAAGTCATGGTGAACGTGACGGCGAAGCGGATCAAGTAGCGCTTTCGCCCATTGCGCCGCGCGGATAAGACTGTCGCGCAATGACTATGAGCGCCAACATTTCAGATCCGACGCCCGCGGCCATCGCGAAGGCCGCGCGCCTTTTGCGCGAAGGCAAGCTCGTCGCCTTTCCCACCGAGACGGTTTACGGGCTCGGCGCGGATGCGCGCAACGACACGGCGGTCGCTTCGATCTTCGCGGCGAAAGGCCGGCCGCAATTCAACCCGCTGATCGTGCATGTCGCGAGTTTAGAGCAGGCCGAGACGATCGGGGTGTTCGACGGGCGCGCCGGCGAGCTTGCCAAGCGATTTTGGCCGGGCGCGCTGACGCTCGTCGTTTCGCGACGCGCGGATTGCGGTATCTCGTGGCTGGCGTCCGCCGGGCTTGAGACCATTGCGTTGCGTTGCCCGGCAAGTGCGGTCGCGCAGAGTTTGCTCGGTGCTTTCGGCGGCCCGGTCGCAGCGCCGAGCGCCAATCGCTCGGGCGCCATCACTTCGACGACGGCGCAACATGTGGCCGAGAGTTTCGGCCAATCGGTCGAATTGATTCTGGACGGCGGACGAACCCCGCTCGGTCTGGAGTCGACGATTGTCGGCTTGACGGCATCGCAACCGACGCTGCTCAGGCCAGGCGCAATTGCGCGCGAGGCGATCGAGGTTGTCATCGGGCGGCTTGGCGCTGCCCCGGACGACGAGCATGCGCCGCATTCGGCGGGGCGATTGCGGAGCCATTATGCTCCGGTGAAGGGCTTGCGTTTGAACGCGACACGGGTGGAGCCCGACGAGGCGCTGCTGGCGTTCGGTGCGCCTCTGGCGGGGGGGAAGCACATGCTGAACTTGAGCGCGAGGATGGATCTTAAGGAGGCGGCGGCCAATCTGTTTGCGATGTTGCGGGCGCTCGATCGCGGCGATGTTTCCGGCATCGCCGTCATGAGCGTGCCGGCGCATGATCTGGGCGAGGCCATTAACGACCGCCTGCAACGCGCCGCGGCACCCAGGGGCGCTTCGTGAGCGGCTATCTGAAAATCAAGGTCGAAGGCACGCGACCGCACGATGCGCGCGAGATCGCGGAGCGCTTGATCGCCTTCAACCGCCGGACGGCTGGACGACCGGAACCGCAACCCTTTGTCGTGACCTTGCGCGCGGAGGACGGTGCGTTGCGCGGCGGCATCGAGGCCATCCTTCATTGGGACGTGGTGTTCATCGATACGTTTTGGATCGACGAAGAATTGCGCGGGCGCAAGCTGGGGGCGCAGTTGATCGCCGCGGCGGAGACGGAAGCGCGCGGTCGCGGCGCGAACATCGCCTATCTCGACACTTTCTCCTGGCAGGCGCGGCCGTTCTATGAAAGGCAGGGTTATGCGGTGTTCGGCGAATTGCCATACGCCGAGGGCAAGCACCGGCGTTATTTCATGTGGAAGTCACTCCAGCCATGACGCGCGCGCCAAGCGACGATGTGCTCGCCCGTTTGAGGGCTGCCGCAGGCGCGGGCGGGTGGACCGATGACGCGAACGAGATAGCCCCGCATCTGATCGAGTGGCGGGAGCGGTATCGCGGCGCGACGCCGTTGATGCTGAAGCCCGCGACTGTCGAGACGGTGTCGGCGATCGTGCGCATCTGCGCCGAGACGCGAACGGCGATCGTACCGCAAGGCGGCAATACGGGGCTCGTGGGCGGGCAAATTCCCAGTGCGGACGGCGATCAGATTCTGATGTCGCTTTCGCGGCTCGATCGGGTGCGCGCGGTCGATGCATCGGCCAACACGATGACCGTCGATGCGGGTGTCATTCTGGCGAACGTGCAGCGCGAAGCGGACATGCACGACCGTTTGTTTCCGCTCAGTCTTGCTTCCGAAGGGTCCGCGACGATCGGGGGGTTGGTGTCGACCAATGCCGGCGGCACCGGCGTGCTCGCCTACGGCAACATGCGCGAGTTGGTGCTGGGGCTCGAAGCCGTATTGCCGAGCGGCGAGATCTGGAACGGGCTTAGCGGATTGCGCAAGGACAATACGGGCTACGATTTGAAGCAGCTGTTCATCGGTGCGGAGGGGACGCTGGGGGTCGTGACGGCCGCGACGGTGAAGCTCTTTCCCAAGCCCGCCGCCATCGAAACCGCGATTGCCGCCGTTTCGGATGTCGAAGCCGCCGTGACGCTGTTGAGTTTCGCGCTGCGGCGCGGTGCGATCACCGCCTTCGAGTTAATGCCGCGCATCGGCGTCGAATTCGTGCTCAAGCACGTCCCCGGCACGCGCGATCCGTTGGAGCGGGCGTATGCTTGGTATGTGCTAATCGACGTGTCGTTGGGCGCGGAGGCGGCGAGCGGCGTCGCGCAGGGCCTGCTGACGGATGCGGCGAGCGCGGGCCTCATCGTCGATGGGGTCGTAGCGCAGTCGCTGACGCAACGGGCGGCGTTTTGGAAGCTGCGCGACAGTCTGTCGGAGGCGCAGAAGCCCGAAGGCGGCAGCATCAAGCACGATGTGTCGGTGCCGATCTCGGCGATCCCGCGCTTCATCGACGAGGCGTCGCGCGCGGTCATCGCCGCCCTGCCCGGCGCGCGACCGGTGCCGTTCGGCCATATCGGCGACGGCAATATTCACTTCAACATCAGCCAACCGGCGGGCGGCGACAAAACGGAATTCCTCAAGCGCTTGAACGCGGTCAACACGATGGTGCATGACATTGTCCACGCACACGGCGGCTCGATCAGTGCCGAGCACGGGATCGGCCAAGCGAAAGTGGGCGAGATCACGCGCTACAAATCGCCGACGGCGCTTGAAGCGATGCGGGCGATCAAGCGGGCGCTCGATCCGCTTGGCATCATGAACCCGGGTAAGCTGGTGCGGGTTTGATCTACGAAGAGTTCGACCCTTCACCCGAGATGCGCCCTTGGATTGCCAATCACTGGCGGTTCGAGGTCGAGGCGACCGACCCGGCTCAGTTCGAGCATGTGATCGTGCCGGACGGGACGCTGTCGATTAGTTTTCTGCGCCTGCCATCTGGACCGCCTGGTCCAGCTGTGTTCGCCGGACCCTCGACTCGGGCGCATCGGGTGCCGGTGCAGCGCGGCATGATCTATGTCGGCGCGCGACTGCATCCGGCGGCGACTGGGCCTTTGCTGCAGCTGGATGCGGGCAAAGTCAGGGACGGGATCGGGCTGCTTTCGATGGTTGCGCCTGAGATTGCAAGGGTCGTGGATACGGCAGTGCGATCGGCGGCGGCGAGCGAAGACAATGTTCCAGCGCTCGAACGAGCGGTGCAAGCACTTGCTTCAACTGCCGGACCGCCCGAACCCGCGATCGTGCGCGTGGTGGACCGGCTGCTTGAGAGCCACGGCGGGGAGCCCGTCAGCCGCCTTGCGGCGCGGTGCGGTCTCAGCAGCCGGCAATTGAGACGAAAGTTCAGCGCGCATGTTGGACTCTCTCCCAAAGAATTCGCGCGGCTGAGGCGTATCCGGCACGCCTGCATCCTGATTTTGGCCGGGCAAGACGCGTCGCTCGCAAGTGTGTCGCATGATGGCGGCTTTGCCGACCAACCGCATTTGACGCGCGAGTTCCGCGGGATCTTCGGCTCTTCGCCGCGGTTGGTCGAGACCTATCTCCGGCAAATCGCGCATTTCGACGTTCGGGACTGATGTCCGTTTCGTTCAAGACCAGCGCAATGTTCTATGAATAGCTGGCCGTCAGTCCAATTCGCACGTGAGAAACCCCATGTACCGCGCTGCCGCATTCGCCTTCGCTGTTGCCTCCCTCTTCGCCCCGCCCGTTTCGGCGGCCGAGGCGCCGGACAAGGCCGCGCACCAGGCTGCGATGCAGAAGCTCGCCTTCCTCGAGGGCGAATGGGAGGGCGGCGGTTCGATCGCCATGGGCCCGGGCCAGCGCTCGACATTCGCGCAGAGCGAACGCATCCAGTTCAAGCACGACGGCACGCTGCTTTTGATCGAGGGTCAGGGTAGGTCGCCCGAGACTGGCGCGATCGTGCACGACGCGCTCGCCGTTGTGACGTTCGACCCGTTGACGGGCAAGTACAAGTTCCGCTCGTTTGCCGCGGTCGGGCGCTTCGTCGACACGGAGGCGACGGTCAGCGGCAACACAATGGTGTGGGGATGGAACGCGGGGCCGCAGAAGATCCGCTACACGACCACGGTCGAACACGGCGTCTGGCGTGCGGCCGGCGAGCGTTCCACCGACGGCGCTACGTGGATTGTGTTCTTCGAGATGACCGTGAAGCGGAAGTAACGTAATTGCTCACCCGTGCGGTTGTCCCTTCGCCCCAAGTCACGAATTTGTGTGCGCTACGGCGCGCCGGCGCGGTTTTATGTTTCGCGGCCTGCGAATAGAAGTAACTCGAGTGAAAAAAGGGATGGAATGTTGGCTCGGATCGCTTGTTGGCTGATTGTTGTTTTGGCGGCGGTTGGCGTGCCTTCGGCGCGCGCCGCGCAAGGCGGTCAGTGTCCACCAGCCGGATGGAACAAGGCAAAGCTCGAAAATCTGAAAGCGGCGAAGTTCGAGATTTCGGACAAAGGCGAACGCGAACGGTTCGCGCAGGATGTGGTCGCCTGCCTCGCATCGCCCGATCCGTTCTTGCGCGACGTCGTTGCCTTCGAAGCGCTGTCGCACATGCTGCGCGCCGATCAACTGAGTCCTGAGGTACAGGTGCGTATCGCGCGCGACCTGCTGGCGCGGCTCGGCGCGCAAGACGCTCTCGGGTTCGAGCGTCCGTTTGTGGCGCTGGTGCTTGCCGAAATCGTGCGCGCCGACGGGATCGCGGCCTTCCTACCGCAGGAGCTTCGCGACACGATCGCAGGCGCGGCGGTCGCCTTCATACACGGCGTTGACGACTATCGCGGGTTCGACGAGCGCGAGGGGTGGCGTCACGGGGTCGCGCACGGCGCCGACCTCTTGATGCAGCTCGCTCGAAACCCAAAAGTCACGAGCGTGAATCAACTGACCTCGATCCGGGACGCGGTGGGTGCGCAATTGGCGCCCGCTGGACATTTCTACATTTACGGCGAACCTGAGCGGCTGATGCAGCCGATCATCATGCTGGCGCAACGCCGGTCGTTCGACGAGGGCGTGTGGACTGCGTGGTTCGACAACGTCACGGCGGCCGCACCGCTTCGCACCTGGGACGAGGCGTTTCAATCGCAAGCGGGACTTGCGAAGCGGCACAACATCCGTGCGTTCCTCTAT
>JANOFM010000081.1:0-4109 GCA_031413635.1 Alphaproteobacteria bacterium
CAGGTCCATGTGTCCACCGGCGGGCGTTGGGTCGGGAAGTACGGGTGACAAGGTGTGCGTTTTCCGCCTTCGTGCCCTGGGTGGCAAAATCCACTGCCGCGCGCAGCGGCGGTTGCCCCAAGAGGAATGTGTATCATGTCCCTCTATTTTCCTTGTGGCGATCCCGACGGGGCCGCACATTTGGGATACGATTTGTGTCTTACTAAAGTGACGCCTGGGTTCGCTGAGTTGGCCAACGAGCGGGCTTGCGACTCCGTTCGACATTGCAAGGCGGAATGGGACGCTCCATCTTAGGCGTAAGAGTACATGATCAGGACGAATCAAACATGAGAACGCTCCTTATTTGCATGCTGCTGACGGCGGGCCTTGCCGGCTGCATGCAGCCCGTCGATAAGGCGTCAACCGAAATGGCCTACAACGAGCGCGGCGATCCCGCTGCCGGCCGCAAGTTCGTCGAAGAACGCTGCAGCTCGTGCCACGCCGTGGGGCCGACCGGCGCTAGCCCTTATGCCCCGGCCCCGCCGCTGCGCACGCTGCACGAGAAGTACGACGTCGAGGGTCTGGCAGAAGCGTTCGCCGAAGGCATTCTCGTCGGCCATAAGGGCGAAAAGCAAATGCCTGAATTCGTGCTGACGCCGGAAGAGATCGACGACCTGATCGCTTATCTGAAGTCGTTCGAGTGAGGCGGCGAAGTCCGCGAAACGTCGGCGTTCGGTGCGAAATGCGGTGACAGCATATCGGCATGCACCCCGTGAGTGAGACAGAGAAAAGGGGAGACAGGCTGCCTGCCGCGGGATTGTAGAACGAACGGCCCCTCTGGTATGCTTCGAGCGCGCTTTTCTCGTCAATGCCTCTCGCGCCACGAGCGAAAAGGCGCCGGAGGAAGTGGGTTTCGGTTTCAATTCCTGCTTTCTCAAATGACTTGGCGCGAGGGAGCACCTTGGCCGCCCGCGGCACCATTCCGCCGGTGTCGCCCAGGAAGTCGTCAAGGAGGCGCATGACACGCGACGAGCGGAGTGCGCCGAGCAGCGCTCGGACGCCTGCTTCTCCAGCCACGCCCAGGGCTGCGTCACGGGCAGCTTCTCCTAATGTATAGCATCCGTCCTCGTCGAAGACGTAGCCGATTGCGACACCGAGTGCCGCGCCGGCGACGTAGTTCCGGATCCGGCCATCCTGATCGACGCGTGTGAGCGGATTTCCGCCGGTGATGGCGTGGATTTCGCCGAAGGGGCGAAGACGCCGTCCCAGACGATGGCGCGCGATCCATCGGTGATCTTTTGCGGGCGGCCCAGATGGTCGGCGTGGATGAAGAAGAGGCGCGAGGCGCCGCTCGCTCCCAGGCGGTCGACATAGCCGATGGGCAGGGCGCCGAGCCAGATGTACTCGCGGATCGGGTCGCCGGTGGCGCCGTCCATCTCGGCCATCAGTTGGCCGTTCGGGTCGTAGATGCAGTGCGTGACGGCCCCGGTCGAGGATTTCGTCTTCCGGATGCGCAGTTGGTCGGCGTCGTAGGCGACAGCGACGCGTTGTCGGACCGTGGAGCATTTTATCATGTCACTGAATTTCTAGGAATATATCAACTCCGACCCCACTTCCGCGACCCCACTTCCGCTCGCTACCAATAGTTTCAGGGACATTATTTTAGTTCGAGTTATCGATTGCGGGATCTCCGCTAGGCGGTCTCGCGATATCAATTGAAAATCAGGGCGAATTGCGCTAGGGTGTCAACGACAATTCCAGCCCCGCTTGGGCGGTGGCTCGGCTGCGACTTGAAATGGCCTGACAGGTGATCTTCCGGCGCTGCGTCGCGCTTTTCTTGAGAGCGGACCCGTCACATGTGATGGCACTTTCCGCGGAATTGAGCCGATGTGATGGCGTGATGGATCGGATTGACGAGACGACGTGCGGCTATTTGTAAAGCGCGACCTTCGCGATGCGCTTGTCGATGGCTTTGATCATGGCGGTGTAGGTTTCGGTGTCGAGGTCGCCGTAGGTCGATTTGAAGTCGGCTTCGCTGAGGCCTTCGGGCAGGTCGCCGATTCTCGGGAAGAAGGCGCTTTCGCTGGCGCTGCCGGCGAGCGCTTCTTGCAGTTTGCGGGCGGAGCGTTCGGAGGCGGTGGCGACTTCGGCAAAGCGCACGCCGGAGCGGTCGGCGGCGATGTCGGTGAAGCTGAAGCCCGAGGGGCCTTCGGCGTCGGAGACTTCCTTGGCTTCGCCGATGAAGTTCGAGATGCCGCTGCCGGCGGCAACTTGAATGCCGGCGGTGGTGACGAAATGCTGGACCCAGTCGTGGCGGCGTTCGAGTTTTACGTTGCCGCTGTCGAAGTCGCCGTCGCTGATGTCGGCGGTGTTGACGCTGCGCAGCAGGAGTTCGAAACGACTGTCCCCGAAATACATGGCCAAAGCCAGAATCAGGGCGCGGTTTTCCTCGACCGGGCTGGCCGTTTCGGAGCGTCGTTTCGCCAGCGCGAACAACGGCCCCATATATTCCGACAAGGAGATCGACTCGAGGCCGCCGCTGGACAAGCTGACCTCCGCCAGTTTGCGGCTATAGGCGCGCACGGCTTCTTCGTTGCCGAGATGGATGGCGTTGCCGGCGGCGCTTTTGAGGTCGGCGATCAGATTCGGCGGCGGTCGGAATTCGACGGTGATCAGTTTGCCGTTCACGTCGACGGAGCGGATGCTGGCATAGGTGGGTTCGCCCTTGCCCGCGCCCATGAACCAATCGAGCAGGGTGATCGTCACCGGCTTGACGATCCAGGTGGGGATTTGCAATGCGCCGATCGAAAGCTGCGAGACGACGAGTTCGCGGTCGGAGGGAGCGACGATCGCTTCGATGTTGATGTAACGGCCCAGGAACGTGTTGGGGATCGGGAGTTCTGCGGTGCCTTGAATGGTGACGCCGTCTTCGGCGGCATAGACTTGGGCTGCCAGCGGCGTAAAGCGCGAGAGGGCGGCGGCGATGGCCATGGAGATTTCGCTGTCGCTGACGCTGACTTTCGTCGTGGCATCGGCGCTCATCATGCGCGGATCGAAGCGTTTGAGAATGTTCTTCGCATCGCCGATGTCGTCGAACGCGGGGCGTTCGCCGCCGACGACGAGCGGGTTGCGTTCGATGGCGAGCATGGTCAGCGCGAAGGGCGAGATGACGAGGCCCAACCAAAAGAGGCGAAACAGAAGTTTGAACATGGATCCCCCGGCGACGCGCCCCACGGTTGCGGCGGACCATAGGGGATGCGGGCGGCGATTTCCACACGGGGCTCGGTGGCGGTTTCGCGTTGCGTCCGGTATCGTGGCGCCGATCACACCTTAGACGGAGCTTGAGCCCGATGAACGTCAGCGAAGCGATCCTGCGGGAGCTTGTGGAGTTGGGGGTCGAGGCTTGTTTCGGCAATCCCGGCACGTCCGAAATGCACTTGGTGGCGAGTTTCGACCGGGTCGGGGGATTGCGTCCGATTCTCGGGCTGTTCGAGGGCGTGTGCACGGGTGCGGCCGACGGTTATGCGCGCATGGCGGGAAAGCCCGCGGCGACGTTGCTGCATCTCGGGCCGGGCTTAGGGAACGGATTTGCGAACTTGCACAACGCGCGGCGGGCGCAGTCGCGCATGATCAATCTGGTCGGCGATCACGCGACCTATCATCGCAAATTCGACGCGCCGTTGCAGAGCGACATTCATTCGATCGCGCGGCCGGTGTCGGATTGGATCGGCGATCCGGTGTCGGGCGAGGATGCTCTCGCCAAAACCCGCGAGGCGTTCGAAGTGGCGATGCGGCCGAACGGCGGCTCCCATTGCCGGATCAGCCCTCAACCAGTCGGCATCGTTCAAGTCAATGTTTCCAGTAGCGATCTGGCCTGCTCTGCGCATCAATATGTCGACTGCCTGGTGATCAATTTCAGTTCAATAGATGTTTAACATCGATAGACCAGGCAAGAAATTGACAGTGCCCGAATCAATCGAATTCACTGTGACACGGTACTGGTTAGTCGACTTTCTTCTGTGCGAGAATCTGCCCGGAACCGGGCGGGAGCCAGCGTTGGAACTGGAACGACCTGAGTGTTTTGTAGCCGTCGGCCTGGCGCAGTGCCACGATGAACGTGTCGTTATGTT
>JANOFM010000082.1:0-3943 GCA_031413635.1 Alphaproteobacteria bacterium
GGCGTCAAGTCGGAGACATCGCGATCGTAAGAGACGGGTGCGGCGGCGAACGCGGCGCTCCAGCCAAGCATCAGCGCGGCCAGAACGACAATGGCTTTCGACAGCCAGACAGGAAATGAGCGGGGTGCGCGCATGCGTTGAGGGACGGAAGCGCGAAAAGCGGGCGGACTGCAAGCCCGAAATGCGGTGAGCCTGCTTGTATCGTTAAGCCGTGCCTCGCCAGCGGATGTCACGACGGAATCTGACCGCATTCGTCGCACAAACAGTTGATCTCCGATGCCGCCCAGGAGGCGCTAGGAATCCTTTGGGTCTCGTTAAGATCTGACGTTCCGCACAGGTTTGGGGGCATGCATGACAAGGTCGCGAAAGCATGGGGTGGCGCTGGGGCTGGCACTATTGCTCAGCAGCACGGCTGCGGCGGAGGCTGGGGCATCTCCTGACGCGGTCGTCGCCGCCGAACGCGAATTTGCCGCCGATGCGCAGGCGCGAGGCTGGATCGCCGCGTTCAAGAAATACGCCGCCGCCGACGCGGTGGTGTTTCAACCCGACCCCGTGAATGCGCAGGCGTCTCTCGCGGACCAGCCCGACGAGCCAGCGAACCGGTCGCTCAAGTGGTGGCCGGTGTGGGCTGGCATCGCATTGTCCGGCGACCTTGGATTTACGAGCGGGCCCTATACGGTGGGCGACAAGGGCTTCGGGCACTATTTCACGGTGTGGTCGAAGCAGAGCGACGGGACGTGGCGGTGGATTTACGACGGTGGCCCGCGCAACGAGGCGAAGTCACCGCTCGGCGCGGACACCGAGCCCGCTCACGTGCCGATGGCGACGGCATCGTCCGAGTCCCCCGGCAAAGCCTGGTCGGAGGTGGCGGCAACGGAGGCCGCACTTGCAATCGCAGCGGCGAAGAATTCCAAGCAGGCCTATCTCGCGCATTTGTCGCACGATGCGCGGATCATGGGATCGCCCGCGCAGCCCGCCATCGATCGTAGCGCGCACGGCACAGAACTCGACCGGCGCGCCGCGGTGATCGCCTTTGCACCGCTCGGCGGACGGGCGTCAAAGGCGGGCGATATGGTGTTCACGTACGGCGATGCGAAATGGACGCGCGAGGGCGACGCGCGCCGCGGCCATTATGTCCGCGTCTGGCAGAAGCGAGTGGACAAGTGGCGCCTGGTGTTCGACGAGATTTTGGACATGCCACCCAGCAAGGCGAAACAATGATTAGCGGACCTTGATCAGCTCCACCTGGAACACGAGCGTCTGGTAGGGCGGGATCGATCTGCCTGAACCTTCGGGGCCGTAGCCCAGATCCTGCGGGATGACGAGTTCGGCTTTTTCGCCCTCGCGCATCAGTTGCAGGCCTTCAGTCCAGCCGGGAATGACGCGGTTCAACGGAAAGCTAATCGGCTCGCCGCGGCCGATCGAGGAATCGAACTCCTTGCCGTCGATCAAGGCCCCCGCATAGTGGACGGTGACGGTGCTGGTGGGGCCCGGTTGTTTGCCCTCGCCCGCTTTGACGGTTCTGAATTGCAGGCCGCTGGGCGTCGTTTTTACGCCCGGCTTTTTCGCGTTGTCGGCCAAGAAGGCCGCGTTCATTTCGAGACTTAGTGCGTCGGCCAAATCAGCCTCCTGTTGATCGATTGAAGGAATTCGAAGGCTCTAGTGGACCTTGATCAGCTCCACCTGAAATACCAACGTCTGGAAGGGGGGGATGCTGCCCTTGCCCTCGGGCCCGTAGGCCAGATCTTGCGGAATGACGAATTCGAATTTCTCGCCCTCTTGCATCAATTGCAGACCTTCAGTCCAGCCGGGGATCACGCCATTCAGCGGAAAGCTGCTCGGTTCGCCGCGCGCGATCGAGGAGTCGAATTCGGTGCCGTCGATCATCGAGCCGGCGTAATGCACGGTGACGGTGCTTGTCGGCCCAGGCTGCTTGCCTTCGGCCGCCTTGAGGACCTTGTACTGCAGCCCGCTTGCGGTGGCTTTGACGCCTGTTTTCTTTGTGTTGCCGGCCAAGAAGGCCGCGTTCTTTTCAAGGCTCAGCGCTTCGGGCAAATCGCTGCCCTGTTGTTCGAGCGGCGTCTCGATATCCAGGCTGGTCAATGAATCCAAAAAGCCGCCGGGCGCGAAAACCCACGCAATCAGCGCCAGACTGAGAAGCGCGCCGCCGACAATGACGAGGATCGGTGTCGAAGGTCGTTTCGCGAGGAGCGTCGGTGGTTTTGTCATGGTTTGGGGCTTTGAGATCTACTGTTTCAAGGCGGGGATGGGGTCGCCGGCGACGATGGCGAATAGCAGATGATCTTGCCATTCGCCATTGATCTTTAGGTATTTTCGGGCGGTTCCCTCAGCGACAAATCCGGCCTTTGCCAACACGCGGCGAGAGGCCGCATTGGAGGCGATGCAGGCGGCTTCGACGCGGTGAAAGCCCATGCGATCAAAGGCGTGGCGCACCAGCGTGACCACGGCGTCCGACATCAAGCCTTGGCCCGCGTAGTTCCTGCCCATCCAATAGCCGAGCGACGCCGCCGACTGCGCGACGCCTTGGCGGATGTTTGACAGCTGGCAGCCGCCGGCGAGCGCGCCCGACTTGCGGTCGAAAACGAAAAACATATGCCCGGTGCCGTCCCTTGCCGCTTGCGCGTAGCGGCGAAGGCGGCGTTGAAAGCCGGCGCGCGAGAGTTCGTCTGTGGCCCAGGTTGGCTCCCAGGGAGTCAGAAAATCGCGGCTGTCGCCCCGCAGCTTCGACCATTGCGCGTAGTCGGCCGTCATCGGCAGCCGCAGGCGAACGCCTTTGCCTTCGACGAAGACGGACGGTTTCAGGCGCGCGAGCGTCGTGCTGAGCGGCATTAGGCGAAGCGCTGTGCCACGTGATCGTAAGAGCCGAGTGCGCCGACCGGGCCCATGGCGGCGAGCGAGAGCGCGCCGCCCTTGAGCACTTTGGCTGCGATGCGGCTGACGGCCTTGGCGTCGATGGCGTCGATCTTGGATACGAGTTCTTGCGTATCGACCATGCGGCCGTAGGTAAACATATTTGCCGCGATCTGCTCGCAGTGCGATGTCGCCTGCTCGAGGCCCATGAGGATGCCTGCCTTGATTTGGGCCCGCGCGCGCGCAACCTCGTCGTCGCTTGCACCCGCGGCCAAGGATTGCATTTCCCCTGCGATAACTTTCACCAGTTCGGGCGCGTCGGCCTCGCTGGTGCCGGCGTAAACGCCGAACAAGCCGGTGTCGCGGTAGCTCGAACCGAAGCTTTGGATGGAATAACAAAGCCCGCGTTTTTCGCGCGCCTCCTGGAACAAGCGCGAGGACATGCCGCCGCCCAGGACGGTTGAGTAAACCTGGGCTGCGTAGATGTCGTCGTCGTCGGCACGCATGCCCGGAAAGGCGAGCGCCAAATGCGCCTGTTCGAGTTCGCCGTCGGTGCGATACTCGCCACCCGCATAAGCGGCAGCCTCGTGTTTCGGCGCGCGGCCGTTTTGAAGTTTGGTGAAGTGCGTTTCGGCCAGCGCCACCATGTGCTTGTGGTCGACCGCGCCGGCCGCGATGAGGAGCATGCCGGGGGCGAAATAGTGTCCCTGGATCTGAGCGTTGAGCGTGTCGCGCGTGAAGGAGCGCACATGCGCCTCTGTCCCCAAGATCGGACGGCCGAGCGCCTGATCGGGAAAGGCTTGCGCCTGAAGATGGTCGAAGATGATGTCGTCGGGCGTGTCTTCGGCCTGGCCGATTTCTTGGATGACGACGCCCTGCTCGCGCGCCAGTTCCTCAGGGTCAAAAACCGAGTCCTGCAAAATATCGGCGTGGATGTCGACGGCGAGAGCCACATCGTTTTTCAAGACGCGGGCGTAATAGGCGGTTTGCTCGCGTCCGGTATAGGCGTTGATGAAGCCGCCGACGCGCTCGATCTCCTCGGCGATGCCGCGCGCCGAGCGGCGCTTGGTGC
>JANOFM010000083.1:0-3935 GCA_031413635.1 Alphaproteobacteria bacterium
CGATGAGGGCGTAGTCTTTGAGGATGTCGCCGTACCATAGGAAGGCGTGGATGAGGCCGATCACCAACAAAACCGCGAGCCGGCGTGCGAAATGGCGCACGAAGCCGGCGCCTCGCCGTGCCGCGCTTTCAAGCTGGACCGCGAAGCCGATGCCGAACAGAAGCGAAAACAGCGAATAGAATTTGCCGCGGATCAGGAAATCCTGAAGGGTCGCGGCGGCGCCATCGAGGCCGAAGCGGTCCAACGCCGCCTGCTCCATCGGTGTCATGAACGTGTGGCCGGAGAAGTTCGGAATGTGCGAAATGAATATCCCAAGCAGGGCAAATCCGCGCAGCGCGTCGAGCACATCGGCGCGTTCGCCGTCTACGATCGGTCCGGCCGCGTTCGGTGCGAGCGCAGGCGTCATGGTGCAAAGGCTCCACGCACCGCGGCGCGCAATTCCGTCTCCCAAGTCTTGCGCGCCGCGATGCGCGAACGTTTGGGCTCCATGCTGAGCAAGAGGTGACCGTAGGTGGCGGGGCGAAGGAGAATCGCGCCGAGCATGATGATCACGGCGTCGGGCATGGCGTGTTTGCGCAAGGCGCCGCGACGAACGCCTTCGCCGAGCCACGCGCGCAACAGCCCGAGAAATCTTCCGCCGGGCCGGTTGGTGTCGGTCGCGGGAACACTGACGCCGAAGCCGGACCCGTTGGCGCCCATGGACATGAGCCAGTGCATCATCAGCCGTGCGGCCGCCGGACGATCGAAGAAATAGGCGCCGGCGGCCGCGGCGATAGCTTCGAGCGCGTCGAGTGTTGCCGGGCGCGACGGGTCGAGGTGCGCTTCGATCGCCGCCAAGACATCGCCGGCGGTTCGATCAAGAACCGCGTTGGCGAGTTCCGTCTTGCTCGCGAAGTGCCGGTAGAGACTGCTGTTGTCGAGGCCGACGGCGTCACCCAGCTTACGCATGGTCATGGCCTCGAAACCATGAGCCGCAAAGAGTTCGAGCGCGCCATCGAGGATGCGATCGCGTTGCGCGGCCGCTTTCCGGATGGGTGTGGTGGGGCGTTCGGTCTTCATCGGCCCATGCAAGCAAGCGCTTGCTTGTATGTCAAGCCCGTTTTGCTGCAGCTCGCTGGAGGTGCTTGCGGCCGTGCGCGAGGCGACGACGGCGGGCATTTTCGCCCATGACGGCTATGCGTTCGCGGAATCCGACGTCGATCCGGGCCAGGCGTTCGAAAAGTTCGCGGCCGATTGCGCGGCGTTGACGGGTGTCGTCGCGCAGCGGCAATGCCGGACGCGTCGCGTCGCCGTGCCTTATGCTTTTGGCGCGCGCGCCGCACGCGGACTGGTGCCGGTCCAGCGTTTGAAGGCGCGGGAGAAGGCGCTGGGGTCGGAGAAGCCGACGAGGTAGGCGATTTCGTTGACGGACACTTTGGTGCCGTTCAGATAGTGCAGCGCCATTTTGTGACGCAGATCGTCGAGTAGTTTTTCGAACGTCGTGCCTTCGGCCTTGAGTTTGCGATAAAGCGTCGGGCGGCTCAGGCCCAACTCGAGCGCGACGCGCTCGACGCTTTGCTCGCCTGTGTGCAAGGCCGGGATCAGGAGGCTTTCGACCCGAGCCTTCAAGCCGTTCGCATTCTCGAGACTCTCGAGCAGTGCTTGCGCGCGCTCGCTCAACACGCCGAAGGCGTAGCGCGTGGTGCGGGCGACCTTGTTGAACATCCACGTTTCGTCGATCAGGAGCGCGTTGCGGGTGCTGTCGAACGTCGTGGGGACCTTTAAGATGCGATCGTACTCCGCGCGGTGGTTCGGCTTCGCGTGGGTGACGTGAACTTCTTTGATGAAGACCTTGCCGGCCGGGATAAATTTGCGCGTGCCGCACACCATGCGCGCCCAACCTGACTCCGTCAGTTCCGGAAAGTTGTTGGGATTCGTCCGGTTGTCGACGACCCAGGTTTGGTCGCCCTCGCGCAGCAGCTGGAAGCGCGGACCTGTTCCCACGCCTTCCACCTGAACGACTAGGCCGTTGTACCGATTGACCTCCATGAAGGCGTGGAAGATCGTTTCCGAGGCGTCGGCGATGAGCCCGACGACCGAAAGGTCCGAGAAGGCGACCTCCTCGCCGTAGTGCAAGGCGAGCGCCGGGTCGTTGGTCAGTTCGATGCCCGCTCTCATCAGCAGCTTGTAGTTCTCGATCGGGATGCGGTTGTCGGGATCCAGCACATCGTGGAGCGAGATTTTCGCGCGTTCGAGCAGCGCGGTTTGGTTCGCCTGTTTTGAAACCGCGAAGTCCAGCAGCCCCTTGAAGTAACCTGCCGCAACCGTGGGAGCGGCCGGCGCGCTTTGCGTCTTGACGCGCGAAGTCATGTTTTTGAGCGCCGAGGTCATGTGCGTCATGTCAGGTACACACTACGGTTTCCTTCAGTATAGGGCAGCCGATAGTAGCGGCGACCCTAGCTTAAAACTCAGGGGGTCATCAAATGTGCGCCAATGCCGTCGCACGCCCGATTGCCGTCGTTGTTAACGGCGCTCCGCCCGCCGACGGCGACCTGCGCGAGCCTTGGCGAGGGCTTCGATGACCGAGCAAACTGCCCGTACTTCGCCGCGCTTCAAGGCCCGCATCGCCGGCTTCTTGTACTTGATCGTCATCGCCGCAAGCACGGCCGCCCTTCTCGCGAATTCCGCGCTGATCGTTTCCGGCGACGCGGCGGCGACGGCGGCCAACATCCTGGCGTCCGAGTTTCAGTTTCGGTTGAGTGTCGTCGCCATTCTAATTTCGAACGCCGCCTATGTGGGTGTCACGGCCATGCTGTACGGCTTGCTGAAGCCGGCAAGCCGGACCCTGTCTTTTCTTGCGGCGTTCTTCGGTCTTGTTGGCTGTGCCGTCGGCGCCGCCGCCACATCGCTTTATCTTCTGGCGCCCATGGTCCTGCTGAAGGGCGCATCCGCCTTGGGTTCATTCAGCCCGGACCAACTGCACGCACTGACCCTGATATCGCTGCGCTTGAGTGGTATCGGGAACAACATCAGCCTGATGTTTTTCGGATTCTATTGTCTTTCGCTCGGATTCTTGGTCATCGAGTCGACGTTCCTGCCCAGAGTTCTGGGCGTACTACTGGCCATCTCCGGTTTGGCCTGGCTCACCAGCAGTTTTGCGAGCGTTCTTGCACCTTCGCTTGCGAACGACCTGTCCACATACTTGATGGCTGCCGCCGCCCTTGGAGAACTCGCGTTCACGCTGTGGTTGCTGATCGTTGGCGTGAACGCCGCGAAATGGCACGCGCAGGCGGGGGCGGCATGACGATCGCGTTGGACGCGGAGCGGGCGGGCGGTTCGCTGAGTGTGCGGATTGCGGATCGTGTGTTGCGAGGGGCGGCGGTGTTCTGGTTTCTGATTGCCGCGGCCGGGCAGTGGGTGTTCGTCGTGTTCATTCTAGGATTCTACGGCGCGCCGACGCTGACCGGCAATTTCGAGGCGTGGGATAAGAACAAGTTTTTGACGCACGGCTATATCGCGGGCGACACGGTGGGCAACCTCGCCTTCGCGGCGCACATTCTGCTGGCTGCGATCATCACGTTCGGCGGCACGCTTCAGCTCGTGCCGCAGATCCGCGCGCGCGCCATCGGCTTTCACCGCTGGAACGGGCGCCTGTTCATCCTGACGGCGTTCGTGATCAGCCTGACGGGTCTGTTCATGAACCTGGCGCGCGGCAGCACGGGCCTATTCGATCACCTCGCGATTACGCTGAACGCGGTCTTGATCATGCTGTGCGCGGGGCAGACGCTCGGTTACGTGCTCGCGCCGTGTGGGAACACGACGTTCGGTGAAGTCGAGGACTACACCGTCAACGTGACGGCGGCTGCGGTGGCGCCCGCGAACGACAACTGCGCGAGCGCGACCGCGATCGGCAGCGGCTCGTTCTCCGGCACGACGGTGGCGGCGACGAACGATGG
>JANOFM010000084.1:0-25308 GCA_031413635.1 Alphaproteobacteria bacterium
TGTCGTCGACGCCGAGCACCGTTCCCAAATCGCGAAACGACTTCTTCGCCGCGACGCGGCCGCCGGCGAAGGGCATGTATTCGTCGTCGGTGCCGTGAATGAGGAGGGTTGGCATGCGTTTGGCGCGGCATTGCCAATCGACGGGAAGGTTCGCCACCACGGGAGCTATGCCGGCGATGCGGCTGTCGCGTTCGCACGCCGCGCGCATTGCCATCATACCGCCGTTCGAGGCGCCGGTCAGAAACACGCGCGCGGGATCGATGATGCCTTCGATTTCGAGCTGGGCGATCGTCTGAACGGTGAATTCGACGTCGTCGATATCGGCGGAGGCGCGCCGGCGCAAGTCGGTAGAGACCCGGCCGTCGTTCCAGTTGTTGTCGAGACCTTGCGGATAGACGACGGCGAAGTTTTCCGCCGTCGCCTTTTTGTCGAAGCGGGTATAGCGGCGCGCGCGTTCCGCCGTTTGTCCGCCGCCGTGATAAACGATGAGAAGCGGCAACAACGCGGTAATTTTGTCCGGCGTGACGAGGGTGTAGGTGCGCGTCAAGCCGCCCACCAGGATCGAGCGGTCGCGTTCGGCGGCGGACGCCGTTAGCGACACGGACATCAGACAGACAAGAGCGATCGTGAGGCGCATGGGAAACTTTCGTGCGCGGAAAGTGCGATTGATTCCCGCGATGCTATCAGAACGCGGCGCCGACGGCGTCGCAGAGGAATTTCATCAGCGGTTTGGCGGTCTTGAAGGTTGCCTCGACCTCGTCAAGCAGCGCGGGGGACTGCGCTATCTTGGCCGAGCTTTCGTGCATGGCGAAGAAGCTCTTGCGCTTGATGTCGTCGATGCAGGCATGGTCGGCGTCGAACCCCTTGGGCGGGCGCGAGAGGGCGTCTCCGCGAACGCCGCCGAACGTCTTAGCGAAGGCTTTGTCGCCGACGATTTTCTTCCAAGCTTTCGCGTCGCCGGCGATGGCGTGGCGGATTTTGTTCAGCGCGTCCGGCTCCGGCATCCACAGACCGCCGCCGAAGAACACTTCGTCGACCGCGAAGTGCATATAGAATCCGGGCGCATGCGCATCCTTGCCCAGCGCGTGGCGGAACTGGCAACCGGCATTCTCCTTGTACGGACGTTTATCCTTGCCGAAGCGCACGTCGCGATAAATACGAAACATCGAGCCGCCGTTCGGGCGCGGATCGACGACGATTTGTTTTGAAATTTTCGCCACACGGGGGGCGATAGCGGACATAAAATCGCTAAGCGGATTGACGACCACGTCCTTGTAACGCTGCTTGTTCGCCTCGAACCAAGCGCGTTCGTTGTGCTTCGCCAGTTCCTTGAAGAAGGCGAAGAAGTCCTTGGGCAGGCCTTTGAAGGTGGTCATACGAAGCTCCTGCAAGCGCGGGCGTCCCGCCGCGCGTGTTAAAGATGCCCGCGCTCCCAGCAAAACAAAAGGGCGCTCCGTTGCCGGAACGCCCTTCCCCACCGCTTCTTCCGCGTGGCGCGGAGAAACTATGTGTTCGTCTATCGCTTCGAGAACTGGAAGCTGCGGCGGGCTTTGGCCTTGCCGTATTTCTTGCGTTCGACCATACGGCTGTCGCGGGTCATGAAGCCGTGCTTTTTCAAGACGGGCTTCAATTCCGGCTCGTAATTGACCAGCGCGCGCGAGATGCCGTGGCGCACGGCGCCGGCTTGACCCGACAGTCCGCCGCCCTTGACCGTGGCGACGACGTCGAACTGGGTTTCGCGGTTCGAGACGACCAGCGGCTGGCGCAGGATCATGCGCAACACGGCGCGGGCGAAATAGACCGCTTCTTCGCGCGTGTTGATCGTGACTTTGCCGGAGCCCGGTTTGATCCAAACGCGGGCGACCGCGTTCTTGCGGCGGCCGGTGGCGTAGGAGCGGCCCTGCGCGTCGCGCTTGCGCGTCGGTTCGGCGGCGACCGTGGTGTCGGCCGTCGGGCGCTTGATCAGCGTCGATTTCACTTCACTGAAGGAACGAACTTCGTCGGCCATTATTTGCGCCTCACGTTCTTCGGATTCATGGACTTCACGTCGAGCGGCTTGGGCTGTTGGGCCTCCTGCTTGTGCTCGGAGCCGGCATAGACAAACAAGTGTCCGAGCTGGGCGCGGCCGAGAACGCCGCCCGGCAGCATGCGTTCGACCGCTTTCTGCAGCACGCGCTCGGGGAACTTGCCGGTCAGGATTTTACCCACCACGCGTTCCTTAATGCCGCCCGGAAAGCCGGTGTGATGGTAGTGGACCTTGCCCTTCATCTTGTTGCCGGTCAGGACGACCTTCTCGGCGTTGATGACGACGACGTTGTCGCCGCCGTCCATGTGGGGCGTGTAAGTCGGTTTGTGTTTGCCGCGCAGGCGGGTCGCGATCACCGAGGCTAGGCGGCCGACGACGAGCCCATCGGCGTCGATCAGCACCCAGTCCTTCTTGATCTCCGACGCCTTGGCCGAATAGGTCGACATTTGAGGCTTGTGTCCCGAGAAATTGGTACGATTTGAAGGCGCGGTGGATACGGACAGCGGGTGCCGTTGTCAATGGCAGTACGCTCAGAACAGCGCAGAAACGTGCGGCAATTTGAATATGGTAACATAATACCACACATCCAACTCATCCTCTCGCTTCAGCAGGGGAGGATAAATGGCGTATAGTTTAATTTGTAATCCGCGAGAGAGGCTATGCCCGACAAGCCGAATGCCGTCGCAACTCCGGTCCTCGCCGCGCGCGACGGCGCGGTGCTGATCCTCACGCTCAACCGGCCCGAGGCGCGCAACGCGTTGTCGGAGGGCTTGATGGCGGCGTTGCAGTCTCACCTCGACGACATCGCGCACGACAACAGTGTGCGCGCGGTGATCGTGGCGGCGAACGGGCCTGCGTTTTGCGCGGGGCACGATCTGAAAGAGATGACGCCGCACCGGCAGGATTACGACAACGGCCGCGACTATTTCGATCGGTTGCTGAAACACTGCGCGTGGCTGATGCAAACGATCGTGCGGTTGCCGAAACCCGTGATCGCGCAGGTCCACGGCATCGCCACCGCCGCGGGATGTCAGTTGGTGGCGAGTTGCGATCTCGCCGTCGCCGCCGACGACGCGCGCTTTGCGACGCCGGGCGTGAACATCGGTTTGTTCTGTTCGACGCCGATGGTGGCGCTGTCGCGCAACGTGGAACGCAAGCACGCAATGGAGATGCTGCTCACCGGGGACATGATCGATGCGGCGCGCGCGCGCGAAATCGGCTTGATCAACCGCGTGGTGCCGGCGGCGGTCTTGGCGGCGGAGACGATGAAACTCGCCCAACACATCGCGTCGAAATCGCGCGTCAGCATCGCCATCGGCAAGGAGGCGTTCTATCACCAGCTTGAGATGGGGCTGAGCAACGCCTATGCGTTCGCGAGCGAAGCGATGACGCGCAACATGCTGGAGGCCGACGCCAAGGAAGGCATAGGCGCCTTCATCGAAAAACGCGAGCCGAAGTGGCAAGCGTGAGGCCGCAGCGCCCTCATCGCGGCTTTACGAAGCGCAACGCCATGCGGTCGCTTTCGCCGATCGCGTCGTAGGGCGCGCTGTCGAAGTTGGGGTTGGCGGGCTCGCCTTGAGGCGCGGTCCGGCGCACCGGCGGCAGGGTCCAGACGCCGAAAGGATGCTCGCGGTCGTCCTTGGGGTTTGCATAAAGATCGGAGCGCGCTTCGAGTTTGAAACCTGCGCGTTCGGCCGCGGCAATCACATAGGCTTCGGTGACGTAGCCCGTCGGCGCTTTCGGATCTTGTTCGGTGCCGGGGGCGTTGCGATGTTCTTCGATGGCGAGGATGCCGCCCGGTTTCAGCACCGCGAAGCTCTCGCCCATCACCTTGTCGAGAATGCCGCCGGCCATCCAATTGTGAATGTTGCGGCCGTTCAAGACGAAGTCGACCGAGTTCGGTGCGCCGAGCCCCACCGACTTCGCACCGAAATTGACGAGTTGAATTTGGCCGTAGATCGCTTGCTCGGAGAAGCGCTGTTCGAATTTTGCGCGCCCATCGCGGGCGGCTGGCGACAATTCCGGATTGTTCAGATCGGCCGCGGTCGCGATGTAGCGGCCGTTCGTCATGCGCGCATACGGCGCCAAGATTTCCGTCCACCAAGCGCCCCCTGGCGACAGCTCCAGAACCGTCACGCCGGGCTTCAGGCCCCAGAACGTCAATACTTCCTCGGGCTTGCGCCACTTGTCGCGTTCGACATTCGCGGGCGTGCGCCACGAACCGGCAACGGCGCTTTGCAGTTCGGCATCGGGTTTGGCAGTTGCCGCCGCGACGGCGTTAGACCAACCGCCGATCGCGGCGAGCGCCACAACGGCCAGTGATGTTCTCGAGAATTTCATCTGCGTTCTCCTTCCCAAAATTTCTTCGTCCGAACTCTATCACGGCTTCCGGTTGACCGGCAGGAAGACCACGTTGAGCCCGACTTTGCCCGTCGTCTTTTCGTTGATGATTGCGGCCGGCACCATGGCGCCGTCCAATAGGACATAGGCTTCGTAATCCATGCCGCGCAGTTCGTCGTAGAGCGGCAGCCAGCGCGGATTGCCGGCAAAGCCGATGACTTCGACCAGCATGTTCGGCCGGTTGCGTTCGATCAGTTTTCGTGCGCCGCGGACAACAGGAAGCTCGTGGTCCTCGACGTCGATCTTGATGAAGCCGATGGGACCGAATTCTTCGTCGTCGAGCTTGACGCATTTGATGTCGGCGGACACTGTTTTGGTATCGTTGAAGCGTTCGACCGCTTCGACCGAGCCTTGGTTGTGCGAGAGCTGGCCGTCGGGGCGCAGCGGTACGCGCAAGGTGATCGTGCCGGGTTCGCTGGAGACGGCCAGATTCTTGACCGTGACGTTTGGGGGCACGCCGCCCGCCAAATAGCCTGCGATCCAAGGGTTAGGCTCGTACGCCCAGACGTGCTTGGCGCGTGCGGCCATTGGGATGGTGTAGACGCCGCGGTTCGCGCCGACGTCGATTGCATCCAGCCCCGCGCGCACGAGCATCGGCAGAAGCTTGTACTCGAAATCGCCGCGCAAGCGGCGCGCGGTTCGGATGCGGAGCGAGCGGCCCCATAAATAGGCGCGTGTCGCCAAACTCATCAGTTCGTCCTTCCAAATGACAGCAATGGCGCGTTGGTTAGCAAATATCTCGGGGCGCCGATAGGCATCGTCGTCGCGCCACTAAGGCGTCGCCACGACCGGCTGGCGGAGCGCGGCTCTGTTGTGGCAGGATTTCGATATCGCGTCATTTCCCATCAACGAAACGGTTGAGCAGCAAAGGAATACCGACGATGGCAATTTCACTTTACGACCTGAGCGTGGCGAGTTTTCTGCAAACATTGGGGGGCGTTGCAGGGTTTCTGGAGCGTGGGCTCGCCCATTGCACGGCCAAGAATATCGACCCGAACGAAATCGTCGAGACACGACTTGCGCCCGACATGCTGCCGTTCCGGTTTCAGGTTCTATCCGTCGCGCATCATTCGCTCGGCGCCATCGAGGGCGTGAAGGAGGGCGTATTCGCGCCACCGTCCAGCACACCGGCGCTCGACTATGCCGGCTTGCAGAAGGCGGTGAACGAGGCGCGAGAGGGGTTGAAAAAATTGACGCCGGCCGAGGTCAACGCGCTGGAGGGCCGGGACGTCGTGTTCCAGCTGCGCGAGTTGAAGATCCCGTTCACCGCGGAGGGATTCCTGATGTCGTTCTCGCTGCCCAATCTGCATTTTCACGCGACGACGGCCTATGACATTCTGCGCGTAAAAGGCGTGCCGCTCGGCAAGCGCGACTATCTCGGCCAGATGCGCATGAAGGGCTGAGGCTGCGATGCACATCCCGTTCGCTTCCGGCGGCAGCTATCCGGTCAGGACTGGCAATCGCGTTCATCCGTTGATCGACGGCGAACCGGCGTTCCGGCGCATCTGCGAGGCGGTCGACGCGGCGCGGGCCAGCGTGTGGGTCACCGTCGCCTTTCTTCAGGACGGATTTCGAATGCCCGACGGGCGCGGCAGCGTGTTCGACGTGCTCGACCGCGCAGCAGCGCGCGGGCTCGATGTGCGGGTGATCTTTTGGCGCGTCAATGCGGAGTCCGGCTTTGCCGCCGAGACCGTATTCTCGGGCGACGAGGCGCACCGACGGATGCTGGCCGAGCGCGGCGCAAAATTCTTGGCGCGCTGGGACCGGGCGCAGAAGGCCTATTGCCAGCACCAGAAGAGCTGGCTGATCGATGCGGGCACGGACGGCGAGGTCGCGTTCGTGGGCGGCATCAATCTCAACAACGAATCCGTGGTGCAGCCCGGACACGCCGGGCGGGATCATGGGCATACGCACGATGTGTATGTCGAGCTGATCGGACCGTCGGCGAGCGACGTGCATCACAACTTCGTCCAACGTTGGAACGAGGCCAGCGAGCGCCACGCCCACGACGGAAGCTGGCCGGAGGCTCAGCGCACGAGCAATCTGTCGTTTCCGGCGCGACTATCGTCCGTTGCGGGTTCAGTCACGGCGCAAGTGCAGCGCACGGTCCGGGCAGGTCACTACACCGACGGCACGGCTGCACCCGGCGGCGTCGAGTTTCCGATTGCAGGTGGCGAAACTACCGTCTTCGAGCAATATCAAAAAGCGATTGGCGCCGCGAAGAGCAGCATCTATCTGGAAAATCAGGCGCTGGGTTGTCCGCAGACCGTCGAGGCGCTGCACGGCGCGCTCAGGCGGGGCGTCGAAGTGGTGGTCCTGACACCCGCCGACGCGAACGAGTTCATGAAGGCGGCACGGCAGGATGCACGCTCGAGGCCGTTCTTCGATCGCTTCGACGCGCTGGCCGAACACGAGCGCTTTACGCTTGCCGGCATTGCAGCGGCCGACCCGGTGGGTAAATTGCGCAACATCTATGTCCACGCGAAGGCCGCGATCATCGACGATTGCTGGGCGACGATCGGGTCGTGCAACATCGGAGCGCGCTCGTTTTTCGGGGACACCGAGATGAACGTGACGTTTTGGGCGCCGGATATTGCGCGCCAGATGCGGGTGGATTTGCTGCGGGAACATCTGGGCGTCGATACGTCCGGAATGGACGATCGCGCGGCCTTTGCGCTTTATCGCGAGCGGGCACAAAGCAACGCGAAAAAAATGGCCGGTGGGCACGCGTTTGACGGACTTGCGTTTTCCATGACGCCAAGCTCCTACGCAGTTTGACGAGGGGATCGCCATGGACCGACACAAATCGGAGACTGCGCTGGCGTGGTTCACGCTGATCAGCGCGACCGTGCATTTCAGTCTGGAGACCACCTACCACTTCACCTGGGGCCAACCGCTTCAAGCACTGTTGGTCGATTATATCTGCAACTCGCTGATGCTCTTTGGTGGTTTGCGCTCATTGCTGGCGCGCCCGAGTAGCGCCGCCGGACTTTTGGCGGCAGGGTGGGCGTTTGCTTTGGGCTTTGGGTGGCGAAGCGTGTTCGGGCGTCTTGAGCGGCAGGCCGCGAACGTTGAGGCCATCAATGGCGAGCCGACATTCGTTCTGACGATCATCATGATTGCTTTGGCGGTTGTCGCCGCGATTTTGGTTTGGTCGCTTGCGCTGGCGTGGCGGCAAAGCAAGCGGGCTCGGGCTTAAAGTCTCAAAAACCCGAGCAAGTCGCGGCGCACATCCGCTCGCTTCGGCGAACGGGTCAAGCGTTGCGTCCGATCTTGGCTTGCCGCATCTTTCCAAGTGATTCTCCGCCACCAGTTTGGAATGAGGTGTGGCCGATGCAACAAAATCCAGGCGCGCGCAGGCCGACGCCCGCTATTTTGGCTTTCGTTGCGATGACGAGCGCGGCGTTGGCGCCGGCGGCGGTTGCGCAGATGGTTCCTTCGACGCAGCCCGCCCCAGCCGTATCGCCGGTCATCGCGCCGTCGAGCCTTCCGACGAATTGTCTGCCGGGTGTGCCGGGCCAGGATTCGCCGTGCTCGACGCAGCCATATCCGGCGCCGACGCCGGTGTTGACGCCTGCTCCGCCGCCGCGGCCGAGCGCGCCTTCAAGTTCGCCGCGGACGGGACTCGTAACGGGGTTCTCGGGCAGCACGTCGGACGGCGGCGGGGAAAAAGTACTGAGTTATTTCCAGCGCGGAGTCTCGCGTGTCGATACGCGCAAGGCGTTCGGGTTCGTGCTGCTGCCGCGATCGGCGGTGACGGAGGACGAGAAGAAACGTCAGCACCAATTTTGCGAAATCATGTTGGCGTCGCTGAACTATATGTCGCCGGACGCGGCGGAGCGCAGCAAAGTCTTGGTGACATATTGGCCGCTCAGCGCCTCGGTAGATGTATTTGATATCGAAGTGGCGTTTTATGCGCGCAATTGCGATCAGCTGGTCGACTGGTACGATCACAGCCTGGCGCGCAGCATTGCCGCCAAAGCCGGCGTCACAGGGTTGAGCGGCCCGATGCTGATCACTTGGCCGTCGGAGAACGCCGAACGGGCCGAGGATCGCGAGCCGCTGATCGTCGATTTCGCAAAGGCCGACTACGAGCGCGCGACGAAGACACTGCAATATTGGTTCAGGCAATTGAACAACAGGCCCGAACTCTGGACCAGCCGCATCCGCGAAGGTACGATCCGCGCCGAGCTTGCCGACGCGATCAACGATACGGCGGGCGTGGTGATGGCGGTGCTCTACGGCAAGTGGGAGAGCGCGGAGTCCGTCACCGCGACGCCGTAAAGGCGTTCGCCAAATTCGGATGACCTAATCAAGTGCCCATCGTTCAACGATCTTGTGCGGTGCTATAGACGGCAAGACTCTCAGGAGCCTCGCCGCGTATCCGATACACGACGACGTAAGGTGCCTTGCACGCCGGGAATTCGCGCCAGCCAGCGATCTTCGACGCCAAGTGGCGCAGCTTGGACGCCGTCTTCGGATTTAGCTTTACCGTTAGCGTTTCGTTCATCCACCAATCGCCGCATGGTCGGTCCTGTCGTGCTGCTTGGGCGAGCTTGATTGACCTATAATCTAAGGATTTTCATTGACTTGTTCGCTGTTTGTTCTATAATAATGCAGACCCTGATCATGAGGTTTTTTTTGCCATGTCCGGTCCCTGCCCTACCGAACCTGTCGCCCTCGGCTTCGACCACTTCGCCGTCGGGCCGGGGCGACCTGTTTTGGTCGATTATGGCGAGGCGGAGTATCTCGCGAGTTGCGGTGGAGCGCTTGGGCTTTACGACTATGCACATGTCGGGTTGCCGGAGGCTTGCGACGGCGTGGACGATGCGGAGCTGGTGCCGCTTTTTTGCAAGTTGAAATCGCGTGCGGTTGTACTTTGGCCCGAACCCGACGACACGGGAAACAGGCGTGCGCTACATCATGCGGCGATGCTCGCGGAGGCGGGTGCGACTGCCGTCGGCCTCGTCGAAACACCGGACGAGATCGCGCCGAACGAGGTGCGCGGCTACGTTGACGCGGCGCTGCGCGCGGCACTTTCTCGGGCGTTGCCGGCGCGTGCGGTGGTGCCGTGGGGAGAACCGCTTGATGCAGGGGCGATGTTTGCCGCGTTGCGCAACTTGCTCGCGCGGACGCTCGCAGAGCCGGCGACGACGCTCGATGCGATTGCCTTGTGGTGTCTGCACACGTGGCTCGTTCGTGACGAGACGTCATCGCCGTTCGACGTGTCCCCGCGATTGGTGTTTCAAGCCGGCGATGCGCGCGCCGACCATGCGCGTGCCTTGCGCATCCTTGCTTGGCTGACGCCGTCGCCGGTGATCGTGTCGCGAGCGCTTGCGGCGCATCTGTTGCCGATGATCGAAGCGGATCGGCCGACCCTGTTGCTCGACGATGTCGGGGGCGGAATGCTCTATCGGCGCGACATGCGCACGCTGATTGCCGCCGGGGCGTCGCGCGACAGCACGTTTTTGAGCGCCCGCACGAAGCGCAATCCTGCCGGGCGCTCGTCGTGTTTCGCACCGACGGCGATGGCGACGATGGGGTCGCTCGCCGAGGATGCGCGTCTGCGCGCGATCGTCGTGCCGATGGCGCCGGTGCCGGCGGGTGTTGCGCGCGGCAGGCTGACCCTTAGCAGGCCGCCCGATGAAGTGCCGGCGTTGCGGGCGCAGATGCAGGCATTCGCGGCCGAGGTTGCTTGCGCCCTGCCCGACGCCGAAGTCGCGCTGCCGCGAAATCTCTGCACAGCGGCGCGGGAGAATTGGGCCCCCTTGATCGCGCTCGCCCGCTGTATCGGCGCACGGGTTGGCGCGCGCGCCGTCGAGGCGGCGGAAGCGCTCTCGGACGCGGCGCCACCGCCTTCGTCGAACCTGGCGCTGCTCGCCGACATCCGCGAGATCTTCGGCGTGGACGGCCAGGCGCGCATCCCGACGGCCAAGATGATCGACAAGCTGACGGACGATGCCGAGCGCCCGTGGGGAAGCTCGCGCCGCGGGCGCAAGATCGACGCACGGGAGCTGGCGGAACGGTTGGGGCGGTTTGGGGTGAGGCCGACCGTACTGCGCACGCCGGAAGGCGCGCTGGCGCGCGGCTATATGGGCGAGGCTTTGCTTGACGCCTACGCGCGTTATCTCAACGATGCGGAAGCAGCACAAATGTTGCCGCCTACTGTGCATGCGTAACAAGTTACGCCGATGTTACGTCCAAGTTACGGCAAAATCGGCGGAAGGCCGCCTTTGTTACGTTGTTACGGATGGGAATGCGAATGTTCTTGCCAGTTGCACTTTTCCTCACCCGCTCGCGGGGGAGGAAAACGAAAGGACTTGAATGCCAGACTACCCCGACGAGCTGATCAAGCGCGTGCTGGGCTCGGCGAAGACCGTCGCTATCGTCGGCGTTTCGGATAAGGACTCGCGGGCTTCGCACTTCGTGATGAAGTACATGCAGGGCAAGGGCTACCGGATGATCCCCGTCAATCCTTTGCTCGCGGGCAAGGTGCTTCTTGGGGAAAAGGTCTATGCCGACCTCAAATCCATTCCCGATTCCGTCGATATGGTCGATATCTTCCGCAATTCGGAAGCGGCGGGGCCGTTGACGGACGAGGCGATCATCATCGGCGCCAAAGTGGTGTGGATGCAGCTTGGCGTTGTCAACGAGGCGGCGGCAGCGCGGGCGGAGAAATCGGGTCTCACGGTGATCATGGATCGCTGCCCGAAGATGGAATACTCCCGGTTTTCCGGGGAATTCGGTTGGGTCGGCAGAAACAGCCGAATCATCGACAATAGGCGTAAGACACTGGGGTCCGGTCGCGCACACCTTGCGCGCGCGCCCATCGGCAAAGGAAAGGGCAGGCTATGAACATTCACACCAAGCTTTCCGACTACGGGTTCAACACCTTGTCGGTGCATGCGGGGGCGGCACCCGATCCCACGACCGGCGCGCGCGCGACGCCGATCTATCAGACAACCTCCTATGTGTTCGACGATGCCGATCATGCGGCCTCTCTGTTCGGGCTGCAGTCGTTCGGCAATATCTACACTCGCATCGGCAATCCGACGCAGGCGGTGCTCGAAGAACGGGTCGCGGCGCTTGAGGGCGGAACGGCGGCGCTGGCGGTTGCTTCCGGTCACGCGGCGCAGATGTTGGTGTTCCACACTTTGATGCAGCCGGGCGACGAGTTCATCGCCGCGCATCAGCTCTATGGTGGGTCGGTCAACCAGTTCGGCCACGCGTTCAAGAATTTCGGCTGGAAGGTGAAGTGGGCCGACGCGCGCGATCCGGAGAGTTTCCGCCGCCAATTGACAACCAAGACGAAGGCGATCTTCATCGAAAGCATCGCCAACCCGGGCGGTATCGTCGTCGACATCGAAGCGATCGGCGCGGTGGCGAAGGAAGCCGGTATCCCCTTCATCGTCGACAATACTTTGGCCACGCCCTATCTGATCCGGCCGGTCGAATGGGGCGCGGACATCATCATCCATTCGCTGACGAAGTTCTTGGGCGGTCACGGCAACTCGATCGGCGGCATCATCGTCGACGCGGGCTCGTTCGATTGGTCGCGCACGAAAAAATATCCGATGCTGTCGGAGCCCTGCCCGTCCTATCACGGCTTGAAGCTGCACGAGACATTCGGCGACATGGCGTTCGCCATCGCCTGCCGCGTTTTGGGCCTGCGCGATCTTGGGCCCGCCATCTCGCCGTTCAATGCGTTCCTGCTGCTGACGGGGATCGAGACGCTGCCCTTGCGTATGCAGCGCCATTGCGAGAACGCCAAGGCGGTGGCACAGCATTTGAGCCGGCACGCGAAGGTGTCGTGGGTCAGCTACGCGAACCTGCCGAACGATCCGTGCTACGGCCTGGCGCAGACCTATTGCCCCAAGGGCGCCGGCGCGGTGTTCACGTTCGGCGTGCGCGGCGGCTTTGAGGCGGGGGTTAACCTCGTCAACAACGTCAAGCTGTTGTCGCATTTGGCCAATGTCGGCGACACACGCTCGCTCATTATCCATCCGGCATCGACGACACACCGCCAATTGTCGGAGGAGCAGAAGAGCGCCGCGGGCGCGGGGCCCGAGGTTGTGCGCCTGTCGATCGGCATCGAGGACGTGTCCGACATTATCGCCGATTTGGACCAAGCGCTGGCCGCCTAAGGGGCCTTGCGTACTGCAAGGGTCCGGTTCAAGCTTGCAACCTAGGGGCGGCCCGGGGTGAGGTTGGACCATTGACGAACCGGCGGCTCGATCCGGCGACTTTCCAGGCGTTGCAGACGCTCGTGTCACGCGGGCAGATGCGCGTCGGTGAGGCGCTTGCAGCTGCCATCCGTGAGCGGCGCGAGCATCTGGGCAAGTCCGTCCGCGCTCTCGCCGATCATTTTCAAGTCGACGACGACGTGCTGGCCGAGATCGAGGAGGGCGGGCGAACAATTCCCGCCGCCATGCTGGTCAAGCTTGCCCGGGCGCTCGACGTCGATTTGGTGTGGTTCATCGAACGCGAACCGTCGTTCTTCGCGGGGCCGGAAGGCGGTGGTCCGTTCGAGGTGGAAAGCGCGCTGCTCGAGGCCAAGCAAGGTCTGAAGTTGCTGCAAGCCTTCGCCGCGATCAAGGACCCGGCGGCGCGGGAGAAGGTGTTGAGGTTGGCGCAGACATTCGCAGCCGAATCCGAGAGCAATAAGAACGAGTTCGAAGAGACGTGAAGCCATGACCGCCGCAATCGACAATTCGACGTTGGAAACACTGCAAGCCCTGGAACGGGCGCCGAGTGTGTTGAAGGTGACGGAGGTATTTCGGCGGGCTGTCGGCAAGTATGGATTTACTGTATTCATGTGTTCGGCACCTCCTCGAGCGGACGAAGGGCCACTTGAGCCGATCCTATTCGACGGATGGCCCGAGGATTGGCTTAACCAATATATTTCGCAAAACTACATCGCGCGCGACCCAATGGTCCAATCCCTCTACACCACGATCCATCCTTTTACGTGGGCGGAGGCGTTGAGCCGCAAGCGTTTTTCCAAAGCGGATCTCGCAATCATGTCAGAGGCGTACTCGTGGGGCATGGTCGGCGGTTTCGTTGTGCCCATTTTCGGTGTGGGCGGCCAGGTTCACGCCGTCACAATGGCAGGCCGCGACGTGCGGTGCGATGCCGAGTCGCGGGCCGAATTGCATTTGGTTTCGATATACGCCTATGCACGAGCCAAGCAGTTGAAGCGGCGTTCCGAGCCATTCGTTCGGCTGACACGCCGGCAGATGCAGGCGTTGCAATGGGCGGCGTTGGGCAAGTCGGACCGGGAAGTCGGCAAGCAGCTTGACGTCAGCGAAAGCACGGCTCACAAGCACATCGAAGCGGCCAAATCACGATTTGGCGTCACCACTCGAATGCAAGCGGTGGTGGCCGCGCTGCGCCAAGGCAGCATTCAGATTTAACTCGTTGTTGCTGCCTTATGGTCTGATCAGGCCAGTTCGGTTGCGCAATACGATGAGATGATCTGCCTCGCGAAATTGGAGGCTCACCATGTTGCATCTCATCGACAATCGGAACCGCCATCAGGCGCGATTTGCCGATCTTTTGGAAGACTCCTATCGCTTACGCCATGACGTATACGTGCGCGAGCGCGGCTGGAAGGCGCTCGAGCGGCCGGATGGACGGGAGGTCGATCAGTTCGACACGCCGGACGCGGTCTACTTCGTGTGGGCGGACGATACGCGGGTGCTCGGCGGGGCGCGATTCATCCCGACCGACAAGCCGCATCTCATGTCGGACGTTTTCCCGCAGATTGCAACGTTCGCGCCGGTGCCCCGCCGCAAGGACGTTTGGGAAATTACACGTTTGTTCTCGATCCGCGACCCGTCGGGTCGGGTATCGCGCAACACGGTCATCGGCGACATGCTTTGCGGTATGTTCGAGATGGGGCTGCATCAAGGATTGAGTGCGATATCGGTCGTCTGCGATACTTTCTTCCTGCCGCGATTTCTGGAGCAGGACATTCGCGCAACTCCACTCGGTTTGCCGACACCTTACGACGAGGGGATCTGCATCGCTTGCATGATGCCGGTGGATCACGCGCAGCTCGCTGCTGCCCGTCATGCGCGCGGGGTCACTGAGGCTGTGTTGTTCCCGGTGATGGGAATTGCCGCAATGTCGAGGGTCCGCGACAACCCACCGGTTGCCCATGCCTCATAACAAACGAGACCATGGTCAAGAGCGGCGCCATCGCGGCGCGTATTCGATTGCAAAGCGATCGAATGACGAGTTGATGCTCAAAGACCCCGAGACTCGCGCTTTCGCAGAGGCGCTGGAGCAAATACTGGACCCGGAAAAGCGAGCTTGCATCGCTTGGTTGGTGCAAGAACTCTCAAAGAAATCCTAGCGCGTTACGACGGCTGGCAGTGATCGAGCGGAGAGGCTACCTCGCGGGCTTGCGAAATTTGAAGACGAATTGATCCGTCTTGCCGCGAATTGATTTGTCGAAGACGCCGATCGTCTTGGGATCGGCGGGATTGCGCAGGAGGTCGCTTTCCGCGTCGAGCACAAAACCCGCGGCCAACACTTCGGCCTTCACCATCGCGGCGTCGATGCGGTGAAGTTTGTCGATTTGTTCGACCGTCGTCACGCCCGGGCCGTTGTGGTCGATGATGAAATAGACGCCGCCCGGTTTGAGGGCTGCGAAGATCGACTTGTTCATCTCGGCGACGTCGATCTTTTGCCAGTGCTGGTCGTGATAGAGTTGGCTGATGAAGATCACATCCACGGGCGCATCGAATTTGATGTCGGCCATCGGCTGAATCGAACCTTCGAGGTTCGCGTAGCCGGCGGCGGCAAGGCCGGTGATGGCGTCTTTCGCCGTCGGGAACTTTTCGTCGACCCAGGTCGGATTGAAGCCGATCACTTTACCGTCGGCCCCGACGATGCGGCTCAAGATGCGCAGGTAGTAGCCCGCGCCCGGACCGACATCGACGACGCGGTCGCCGGGCTTTACGCCGGTGAGCGCCATGATCTCGGCGGGCTTGCGGTCGGCGTCGCGCTCGCGGTCCTTGTCCGGGCGCGCGGTATCGGCAATCGCGGAAGCGATGTAGCCGGGCGTCTCAGCTGCTCGGACCGGTGCCGACGCTGCGGCCAAAGCAAGAATGACGAGTGTAAAAACGCGCATCAACCCCTCCCAATTTGCCGACACACTATTTCAGTTGACCCGAGTTCCCAAGCGGCGACATGCTCACGGTCGCGTGAGGTCAAAGCTTGTTTCTGGCTGCCACTTTTTTGACGAGCGGGTGGGCATGCACCGCCGTTCCGATGGCGTAGAGCTTAGGGCATTCGGCTTTGAACCAATCGCGGCCGGGGCGCCAGTAGGTCATCGGCCAGAGGTAGAGGTCGAGCGCCGAGAACGACTTGCCGAGGAACCAAGGCCCCCTGATCTGGCTTTCGACGAAGCGCCAAAGCACCTTACGGTGTGCGTCGGTCGCCGCGCGCAGCGCCTTGCCCGCGCCCTTGTCTTTCTCCATGCCCACCCAGCGTTCGGTCACATCGCCGTAGGTGAATGTGGGGTAGACCGCAGAGACGAGGAACATCAGCCAACGCAAGAAGGCCGCACGTTGTTTGTGGCCGGGTGGAGGTACGAGTTCAAAGTCCCTCACCTTGTCGGCTAGGTGCAAGATGATCGCGGCGCTTTCGGTCATCACCGAGCCGTCGGGCATGATCAATGTCGGCACTTGACCGAGCGGATTGAGGCCTTTCAATGCCTTACTGCTCCACCCCATGTCGTGCCACGACACGTTGACGATCTTCAGCGGCAGCTTCGTAAAGCCAAACGCCGCTTCGACAATCATCGAACCGCCACCGTTGGCTGCGTAGAGTTTATACGGTTTGGCCATGACACCAATTTGGGCTAAAGCCGAAAATCGCGCAATGGCAACAAGCGTTCCATCGAAAGATAATTCGAATGATGCCGTTCCCCGCCCCGCCCTAACTCTCCGGCAACTTCGAGCCGCTGCTTGTCGAGTGCGACGAAAGCGAGTTTGTCATCGGCGGCCAACTGGACGACTGGAACGAAGCGCTGTTTCGCACCGGACCCAATCCGATGTTTCCGCCGCTTGGGCAATCGCACCATTGGTTACTGGGCGAAGGCATGGTGCACGGCTTTTTCGTTGAAGACGGCGGCTTAAGCTTTTCTTAGCGCGTATGCCTGAAAGATTCCTGCGGTCAACAGTGCCACGGCGCCGAGTTGGTGCATGGCCGCCAGCCCAACGGGAACCACTTCGAGCAAAGTCCAAATGCCGAAAAGCACTTGGAGCGCAACGGCCGCGAGCAACAGATGGGACGCGGTTCGCGCAGAAGACGGGAGTTCTTTCCTGCTGCCCACGAACCAGAGTGCGGCGACCGCGGCACTCACGATATACGCCATAATGCGGTGATTGAATTGGACTGTCGTCACATCATCGAAGGGATGGGCGAATGCGCCGTCGGGGACGAACTTGCCGTCCATCAGCGGCCAGGTGTTGTACGTGAGCCCCGCATCGAGACCTGCCACAAATCCGCCGAGCAAAATCTGAATAAAGACGAGCGCGAGAACTGCAAGCGACCAACGATATAGCGGATGTGGGGTGGCTTTCGGCGGCCACTCGCCTCGCCAAAGCGGTAGCGCCGTCCAAAGAAGCGCCGCGTAGATCACCAACGCCAAGCCCAGGTGCGCGACAAGCCGATAGTGGCTGACGTCGACACGGTCTTTCAGACCGCTCATCACCATGAACCAGCCGAGTGCTCCTTGCATCCCGCCAAGTACGAACAGGCCGACAAGCCGCGGAAGCAGCGAACGTTCGACCCGTCCCCGGATCAGGAACACGAGCAGGGGCACTGCGAATGCGATGCCGATTACTCGTCCGAGATTTCGATGTGCCCATTCCCACCAGAAAATCGACTTGAACTCGTCAAGTGTCATGCCTTTGTTGACAAGCTCGTATTGCGGGATCGTCTTGTAGGCGTCGAATTCCTGTTGCCAGTCGGCTTGCGACAGCGGCGGCAGGGCGCCGTGGATCGGCTTCCATTCGGTGATCGACAGGCCCGAGCCTGTAAGGCGCGTAAGGCCGCCGAGTACCACCATGGCAGCGATTAGGGCGCAGACAACGAGGAGCCAAATTGCGATTGCCGGACGCGAACCAACTTGGCGCGCCGTGGCTTCAGGTTTCGCGAACAAAGCAATGCACATGACGCCGCACATAGAACCGCGCAGCGCTTCGGGCAAGCCGGATCACTGCGGCACGTTGGCTGGACCGTGGCGAGCCGAGGCAGGCTCGCGACGGACTTGCGCGATCTGCTAAGGACAGCTGCTTGATTGCGTGACGCTATACGCGGCGCCGCCGAACAATACGACGATCGACTGATAGAGAAATCCGGTGACGCCCGCGGTGCAGCTGTTGCTTTGCTTGACGACGGTGGCGCCGCCCGAGCTGACGATGGTGACACTGTTGCCGACGGCGGTCACTTTATTGCCGACCACAGTCGTTCGCGTGCCGCCGGCCGCGTGAGCGGGAACCGAACAAGCAAGACATACCATTACCAGTAACGAGACCGCGTGGGTGCGCACTATCTGAGTCAAAGCCGTTCTCCTATTTTGCCGCCTAGCCAAGTAACCGACTCGGCCGCGTCAAGACGAGGATACTCTTGCGCACCGTTAATGCGCCGACGACAGGGCGAAATCCACAGCGGCTTGGGCATGAAGGACTGCGGTATCGAAGACTGGTTCGGGCAAATCGATCTGCGACAGCAGCATGCCGATCTCGGTGCAACCGAAGATGACGCCATCGGCTCCGACGTGGCGCGCAACGGCTACCACTTCCAGGAATTTTTGCCTCGATACGGGATTGACGACGCCTTTTACCAGTTCCTGAAATATCACGTCGTGAACAACCGTTCGCCCCGCCTCATTGGGCACGATTGCGTCGATGCCGTGTTTTTTCTTCAGGTGCCCGCGGTAGAAGTCGTGCTCCATCGTGTATCGCGTGGCGAGCAATAGCGGGCGCTTGCATGAAGTGCGTTTGATCGCCACCGCCGTTGCATCGGCGATATGCAATAGCGGCACGCGCACGGCATTGGCCACGACGCCGACGACGATGTGCATCGTGTTGGCGGCGATGACGATTGCATCCGCCCCGGCGCCTTCAAGCCTGCGCGCTGCATCGGCGAGCACGGCCCCCGCCTTGTCCCACGCCCCAGCACGCTGCATCGCTTCGATTTCGGCGAAATCGACCGACCACAGGATCAGCTTGGCTGAATGATGACCACCCAGACGCTGGCGCACATCCTCATTGATTAGGCGGTAGTAGACGGCAGTGCTCTCCACGCTCATGCCGCCTATCAGTCCAATTGTCTTCATGCGTTCCAACCCGGCAAATTAGGCGGGAATTCTCGCAATTTGCCCCCGCCCGGCGCAATTGCTAAGGAGGCGCCCATGAGCATGCGTTGGAAGAAACTGATCGGCGTTTTCGCGCTTTTGGGCATCATTGCGGTTTATTCTCTGTTGGTGATGCGGCTTGCGGTTGCGGTCCTGCCCGGTGCCGGGCCGGTTCTGGAACTTCTGTTTTACGCCGTCGCAGGGATGGCTTGGGTTTTTCCGGTCGGCTATTTGATCAAATGGATGAACGCCCCCGGCCGAAGCGACAGCGAGCACGGTGACCATGTCTGAAAAATGGAAGCAACTGATCAGCGCGGCGTCGGAAAATCCGATGATTGCGATTCAGACGGTGGTCGAACGTATCATCCTCTATAGCCGTTATCTGCTGGTGATTTTCTATATGGGCCTCGCGTTCGCGCTGGCCGTCTACGCCATCAGCTTCATCTTCGAAGTTTTGCACGTGGCGGAGCTCGCGTTTTATCCGCCGGCGCGTCCCGACGGCGAGTTCAACATGATAATGCCGATCTTGGAGCTGATCGACGGGGCGCTGGTTTCGGGCCTGATCGTGATGGTGATGCTGAGTTCCTACGAGAATTTCGTCGGGCGGTTCGGCGACGAGGCGCTGGACGATTCGCCCGAATGGTTGCGACGGCTCGATCCGGGGTCGCTCAAGGTCAAGGTTGCGACGGCCTTGTTGACGATTTCGGCGGTGAAGTTGTTGCAGGTGTTTATGGACCGCGAGAGTTTCAGCGACAGCGACATTTTTTGGAAAGTCATCATTCACATCGTATTCATCGTATCGGCGGTTGTCCTGGCCCTGCTCGACCGGATCACAAGTCATTCATATTCCAAGTCGCCACCGAAGGACGCGCATTGAAGCCTTCGCCTCGATCCGGGCATAATGGCGGCCACACCCTCCCTCTCGCATAAAGGTTTGCCATACATGGCCGATTCCGATTCGATATTTCTGGGCAAAGGCGAATTGCCCCAGAGCCTCAAGCTTTCGGTGGCGAACCGGCATGGATTGATCGCCGGCGCGACCGGAACCGGCAAGACGGCGACCTTGCGGGTGCTCGCGGAGGGATTCAGCCGCGCTGGGGTGCCGGTGTTTGCCGCCGACATCAAGGGCGACTTGGCAGGATTGTGCCAACCGGCTGAGGTCAAACCCTTCATCACCGAACGTCTGCAGAAAATCGGCGTCACCGATTGGAAGCCGGCTGCGCATCCAGTCGTGTTTTGGGATTTGTTCGGTGAATTGGGTCATCCGCTGCGCGCGACCGTATCGGAGATGGGACCAACCCTACTCGCCCGCATGCTTCAGCTGAACGACACGCAGGAAGGCGTGCTGAACATTTTGTTCCGCGTCGCCGACGAGCAAGGGATGCTGTTGCTCGACCTTAAGGATCTGCGCGCGATGCTGGTCAATATCGGCGAGAACGCCGATAAATACACGATGCAGTTCGGCAATATCGCGCCGGCTTCGATCGGCGCCATCCAGCGCGCGCTGCTGACGCTTGAAAACCAGGGCGGCGACCAATTCTTCGGCGAGCCGGCGCTGAAGTTGAGCGATCTGCTGATTGCCGACGAGCAAGGACGCGGCGCGATCCATGTGCTGGCGGCAGAGAAATTGTTCGGTAGTCCGATGCTCTACGCAACGTTTCTGTTGTGGCTGCTGGCGGAACTTTACGAGCAACTGCCGGAGGTGGGCGATCTCGACAAGCCGCGACTCGTGTTCTTCTTCGACGAAGCGCATTTGCTGTTCGACGATGCGCCCAAGGCGTTGCTCGATCAGGTGCAACAAGTGGTGCGCCTGATCCGCTCGAAGGGCGTCGGGATCTATTTCATTTCGCAGTCGCCGCTCGACGTCCCGGAGGACGTACTCGGTCAGCTGGGTAACAAGGTTCAGCATGCGCTGCGCGCTTTTACGCCGAAGGATCGCAAATCGGTGAAAGCGGTCGCCGACAATTTCCGGGAGAATCCGAAGTTCAAAGCGTCCGACGCGGTTCAGGAACTGGCCGTCGGCGAGGCGCTTGTCTCCACGCTCGACGCGAAGGGAATTCCCTCGGTCGTCGACCGCGTGATGATCGTGCCGCCGACTTGCCGGATGGGTTCGATTTCGCTGGAGGAGCGTCATGCGGTGATGGCAGCAAGCCCGGTCAAGAGTACCTATGACGAGACGATCGACCGCGAGTCTGCATATGAGATTTTGATGGGCCGCGCTGAGGCCGCGAGCGCGAGCTCCGCGCCTTCGGCAGCGCAAGGCCCTGTCCCTTCACGCAGGACGTGGGGCGGTGGCGGCGGCTCAGCTGGGGCGCCCGCTGCTCGCAGGGCGCCGATGCCTCAAATGCCGCGAGAAGCACCCCAACCGCGGGCGTCTACGCGCCAGAGCATGGGCGAGGCCGTCGCTAAGAGCGCGGCGAGGTCCGTGACTTCGGCGATCGGCAGTAGCCTTGGGCGCGCTTTGGTGCGCGGTGTGTTAGGATCGCTGCTTAAACGCTAGTCGAGGGTTCGAACATGATGCGGCGGGACGTTTCGGCGGTCGCAGCCACTCTGCTTCTGTGCGTAGGTCTGGCGGCATGCGAGTCCGCTGTGTCCGACGACAACGGCACGGGGGAGTTGATGCGCCAGGATTGGGTGGCGCAGTCGATCGCCGGTAAGGCCGTGATCAATCCGGGGCGTGTGACGCTGGCGTTCGCAGATGGCCGAGTATCCGGGCGGAGCGGGTGCAACCTTTATTCGGGGCCGACCGAGATCGGCCGCGGCACGCTGAAGATCGGTGCGTTGATTTCGACCAAGATGGCGTGCGCCGAGAGTGGCATGATGCGGCAGGAATCCGCATATCTGAACGCGCTGCAATCCGCAGAACGCTACAAATTCGGCCCTGACGGGGCACTCACGATCGAAACCGGCACGGGCGCCATCGTATATGCCGGCGCACCCAAGCAACAGCGGCCGGAAGGTTCGTGACCGTTCGGCAGATGGGCTAGAATTCGGCCCCCAAGCGGACTTCGGCGAGGTTTTCGGAATAGTCGGCATCGTCGAGGTTCGACCGGAAGTCGCGGTACTGATACTCGAACAGCGCAAAGAACGTGTCGTTGATGGGGATCTCCAATGACGCTTTCAGCTTGTCGCGATCGTCATTGCGCTTGCCGCTTGAGGGCGTCGAATCGACGGAGCTGTAGTTGCGCGCTTCGTGATCCCAGCCGATGGACAGTTTTGGGGTCATGCCGGCGACGTCTAGGCGCCTGACGAGTTTGATCTTTCCGTTGTGGGCGGCGTAGTCGAATTCGGCCGCGTTGGCATCGGAGTCGTCGTATTGATAACCGACGATGACCATGAACTTCGAGCCATCGATGAAATAGAACGCGTCCACCCCGCCGCTGTGGACGGTCGCGTCGCGATTGGTATCGGTTGGATCGATGAAATCCTTGTCGGCGTAGATGTACTCAAACAGCAGATAGAGCGGCTTGCTGAGGTAGACGCCGAAGGTGGGCGACAGACGGTGGTAGTTTATGAACCCGTCGCCGCCCAACGTGGAGTAGGTGTAGCGGTAGTTCAGCGCCACGTCCGAGGACTCCGGCTCGGTGCCGAATTTGTAGCGCAGCTTCGCCGAGCCGGCGTGGCTCTGGTAGTTGAACTCATCGAATTCAGAATAAAGGCTTTGCTCAAAATCGTAGCCGAATTTCAGTGTCGTCTGCGGGTTGATTTTGGTGAGGTAATCCGCCGCAACTCTGACGACCGCCGCGATGTCGTCGCTGGGAACGAGTGTATCGATTTCGATGATGGAGATGTTGCTGTCGTATTTGACGCCGCCCGACACTTCGAACGACCATTCCGAGGTTCTATTCACCTTGTCCGAGACGTCGCCGGCAATCGCCGTTGCGACCGAGGCGGCCAGCGCGAGTGCCGAACACAGAAGCGCATTGCGAAACGATACGGTGCTCACCATAGTCAATTCTCCCCGAATTCCCCGACGTCGAAGCGGTGACGCTTCGACGGCAAGCGGCATTAGTTTTTGATTTCGGCCGTCCCAACCGAATCAACCGCTGTTCGACAATGTGATCCGACGAGCCACACATCGTTCAACCACCTTGCGCGTGCGTATGGGCGTCCGGGATTAGTGATCGCATCGTTGCGTTGAATGCTGAGTCGCGGCACCAATCGAATACGACGTCGGCGCCACGCCTTGTCTAATGCCTGACGTGATCGACAGTATTGGGCCGGTGGCGGTCCGTCAGCTTGCAGAGTTCGCCACCAGGCTCATCGCCAGGCTCGACTTCTTCAGTCGCCGCGTGGTGTCGTTTCCGGTTTCCTCGTCGATCCGATCCTCGACAACACTCTCGGTTTCTTCCTGGGGGAGGCCCTCGATCGGCTCGTTGGCATCATTGCCGCCGGATCCGTCACCGGTTGCCGGTTCTTGCGCGCTGAGGAATGCATGGCGACTTGGCCGTCCGATCTTGCCGGATTGAGCGTGCTGAACGCCGTTGCCATGGCGGGCGGCTATACCTACAGGGCCAACGAAAGCACCTTCTATATTCGGCGCGAGGGTGGACAGGAGGAAGGAAAATTTTCGGCCGGCGGCTCGACCAAGCTGGGGCACGGCGACATCCTCAATGTCGTCGAACGCTGGATCTAGCGACAGGCGCTTTGGCTTACGATTGGGATTGGATCGTCCAATTGCGCAAACGAGCATACGCTCCCGCCGGCAAGAGACGCCTGGCAATTTGCTTGAATACGAAGCCAGGAAATTTCGCCTTCCCTTCAAGTATTGTTTCCAACCGCCGCTCACTTATGTTTCGGAGAACCGGCACGGTCGAAAGAAGACGATCGACCCCGCCGGGCTCAAGCTCCGGCGCATAGCCCCAATCCATCGTCCGCACGTAAAGATATCCCGCCTTGCGCGCGGCGGGCAGCGAGCGGGCATCGTAGTGGCCACCGGGCGGGGCAAACCAAGTGACTGCGCGCCCAGACAAATCCTCAAGCCGGTGGCGAGAATCGGCTAGTTCGAAAGCAAGCTCGGAATCGGTTAAAGTCGGCAGCTGGCGATGCGAAATCGTGTGGGAGCCGACTATTTGATCCAACGCAGCCAGCCTTCCGACGTCGCCCCGGACGAGACAACCCGGTTGGTTCAGTGCGTCCAGCACCAGAAAGAACACGCCCTTCAAACCATGATGGGCCAATATCTCGGCGGCGCGCATGTGGTCGGCGGTACCATCGTCAAACGCAATAACAACTTGCATGCCCTTCGCGCGTGCGGCAACCAGCGCCACTTGCCGACGAAAGCGCGACACGGGCACATCGTAAAAGTGGCTCACCGCGTCGTCGTCCGTTACCCGGTGGTAGGTGAGGATCAACGACTTCACGACGCCGCTTCCGAGCAAGAGAAAAGTTTTCCGGACACCAATTCACGACCGATCAGAATTAGAAAGCGCCGAACGATTTCGGCGTAACGCCGGAACAACCGGCGTGGTTCGGATGCCAGCCTGAACAGCCATTCGAGCAACAAGGACGTCATCAGGCGCGGCGCGATCGGCTTGAGGCCGGCAACGAAATCGAAGCCGGCGCCGATGGCAACCACAGGGGCATTGGGAAAGCGCGGCGATGGGCGAACGGCAAGATGCTCCTGCTTGGGCGTGCTCAAGCCAAGCCATACGATCATCGGTCCGCCGGATGCAAGACCGCCGCAAACCCGATCGAGTTCTTCATCGCTCAAGGCGCGGAACGGCGGATTGTAGGCCTCGACCCGGATCGTGGCGTTGCGTTGGCGCAGCTGTTCGATCATGCGATCGGTCACCGCGGCGGTTGCGCCGAACAGCACGTGCCGGACCTCGCAGGCGGGGTCGGCATCGACAAGGTCCCAAACGAGCTCGCGCCCGGTGACACGCCCCGCCGGGATGCCGCGCAGGCGCGCGATCCAAACGACCGGCTGGCCGTCGAGCGTGTTCATGGCGGCCTCGTTCAGGATCCGTCTGAAGCCTGGGTCATCCTGGGCCGACACCACGCCATGCGCGCCGGTGACGCAGACGTAACCGCCCGTCCCGTCCTTTGCCGCACCGAGGAGCCAACGCGACGCGCCCTGCCTGTCGAAACACGAGAAGCGCACACCGCAAATCGTCGTGCGCGGATGCAGGCTCTGGCGCTGATGCAGGCTCCGGATTTCGGCCGCCGCCATCGTCAACCCACAAGCTTCAAACGGCGCTCGCCGTGTGTCGCGTCGACCTGGGCCGCGATCCACGCATAGGTCTTCTCCAAGCCGTCGCGCAGCGGTTTGGACGGCGCCCAGCCCAGCGTCTCGCGAATGAGGCGGTTGTCGGAGTTGCGTCCGCGCACGCCGGTGGGGCCGGAGATGTGGCGAAGGCCGAGCTTCTTGCCCGCGATGTCCATGACCAGCGCCGCAAGCTGGTTGATCGTGACCATCTCCTCGGAGCCGATGTTGAAGGGGCCGGTATGAGGCGAGCGGGTCAGACGCAGCACGCCGTCGATGCATTCGTCGATGTAAAGGAACGAGCGG
>JANOFM010000085.1:0-7557 GCA_031413635.1 Alphaproteobacteria bacterium
TGGGCACGACGGTGACGGTGACGTTGCCCGGGCGTTGCATCGTTCAGGGTACGGACGAACCGGTCCGGGCGGCGTTGAGCGCTTAGCCCCTCACTCCGGCAACTCAACCGTCATGCGCACTCCGCCGACGTGGCTGGTCCATTCGATCTCCACGGGGGCGCCGCCCGCGATGTCGTTTTCGCCTTTCATGTCGTAGTGGCGGTATTCGAGTGCCATGCGCCAGCCGTCAATCATGGCGTATTCAATGCGGGCGCCCAAAACAATGCCGTCGTGGATTGCGGTTGCGGGGGCGGTTGCGGGTGCGAAGGCCCCGGATTGGGCTTCGACGTCGCCGGCGGCGAGGCCTGCTTGTGCTGCGATCAGCGTGTTGCCGATGACCAGGCCGGCACCGATATGGGCTTCGGCAAGCCATTGGGCTTGGCCGGCGCAGTCGAAGGCGCCGCAGGTTTCGGCGAACGACACGTCGGCATATGAGAGCCTTGTTTCGGCTTCGACGACGAGCGGTCCCCAGCGCAGATCGTAGCCGAAGTGGCCGCCGACGATAAGGCCGCCGTCGCCGCCGGTCGTGTCCGTGACCAAGGGCGCCGGCGTACAGGAACACCAATCGCCGCCTCCGCCCGAGGCGTAGTCGGTTTGGACGCCGAGATAGACGCCTGAAAAGTCAGCGTACGGATCATGCGATTGCGCTTGTGCGGGCGACACCAGGCACACGCTCAACACCGCGAGCAAAGCAAGGCGCATGCGTCTCCCCCAAGACCACACGGGGCAGCTTAGCGCATGTGAGCGTGGCTGTGCGGGCACAGGGGGCGGCGATCTCTGGGGTGCGGCTTCAAGTCCGAGATTTGGAAGACGTCCTCGCCGGTGGACGTTCTTTTTTCCGATGCCGGCATTGCACAGGAAAGGAAATCATATGAACGGCACCAAGGTTTGGTGGCAGTCGAAGGCTGTCTGGGGTTCGATTATCGCGCTCCTTGCGGGGATCGCCACGCTTGCGGGCGTCAAGCTCGACGCGACGTTGCAGGATCAGCTGGCGTCGTTGCTGACGGGGGCGGGCGAGGTGTTCGGCGGGGCGCTGGCGCTTTACGGCCGTGTCACGGCGAAAGCGGTGCTCACATGAGGACCGTCATCAATGTTCAGTTTGCGGTGTTTGCCGCCATCGCACTGACGGCCTGCGCGTTGCTCGCGCCGATCGAACACGACGACGAGGCGCGGCGGGCGGCGAAGATTACGCTGGTCGCTTATGAAACGACGCAGCAGGCGATCCTGATTTACGGGCGCCTGCCGACTTGCGATGCGGAGGCCGGGATGATCCGGCTATGCAAGCAGCGCGAAGTTTGGGCGAAGATCAAGATCGTCGAGGCCGCGGCCACGCGGGCGATCGCCGGGGCGACGCCAGTGTTGAACGGCTCCGAGGTCGACGCGGGTCAACTGGCCGCCGCGCTGATGGCGATCGAGAACGTCAAGTCCGCCGTCAGCGAAGCACAAACCAAATTGAAGGAGGTCAAGTGATGAGCGCTGCTGCTGTTATTGCGCTTTTGGGCGAGGTGATCGCTAATCTGCCGGCGGCGATTTCGACCGGTCAGCAGGTGATCCGACTCGTCAATGACGGCTATCGTCAGTTGAGTGAAGCCGTCGGTGATCGCGAGGTCAGCGCCGAGGAGATCAATGCGCTGGTGGAGATGATCGTGGCCAACAGTGCAGCGATCCAGACGATCGAGTAACGCAATATTGAATCCATCCCGGCGCGCCTTGCGAGCCGGGATGACACTTAGTGCTGAATGGTCGATGGCGGTGAGCTCGCGGGCGGCGACTTTTGCGGGATCCGAGTTGAGTTAGAATCGTGCCGCAAATGATTCGGGGGCGGCGCATTTTATGAGCGATACATCGGATTCAGACGACGATGCGGGCGCGCCGGACGAGATTGCGCTTTTGCTTGCCGATCCCGAGTTGAGGGAATTTCTGACGCTTTATCTCGCCATTCCCGATGTTGAGGGTCGGGCGCGGGTTAGGCGGGTTGCGGCCGAACTGACGTTGGATGGTCGGCCGCGCGATCTTGAGCGACGCAAGCGACTGGGGCTAAGCCCGCCGACGGCGAAAAAGTTCAGCGCTTGAAAACCACGTTTACGCAGCAGCGTTTTGGGACACGCGGGCCATGGCCGGAAACTCGACCCAGATTTTTGAGCCGGTGCCCGGCGTGCTTTCGATTTTCAGTTCGCCTTTGTGCGCCTCGATCAGACCTTTGCAGATCGGAAGTCCCAGCCCAGTGCCGCGACCCTCGACCGTGTCGGTGTGGGAGCCTTGCTCGAAGGGCTTGATCGCTTCCTTCTGAAGCTCCGGCGTCATGCCGATGCCGGTGTCCTTGACGCCGAAGGCGATACGATCGCCGATGAGCCTGTCGCAGAAGACAACCGCGATGCCGCCGGGGCGGGAGAACTTCACCGCGTTCGACAGCAGATTGATGACGATCTGTTTGACGGCGCGTTCGTCGGCCAGGACGACCGCATCGCACTTGATGTCGAGCATGACGCCGACATGCGCGCGGGCGGCTTGCGGTTCGACGAAACTGATCGCGTCTTTTGCGATGTCGGAGAGTTTGACGGGAGCGAAGTTGAGTTCGCGCCTGCCCGCTTCGATCTTGGCAAGGTCGAGGACGTCGCAGATCATCTTGAGCAAGTGTTGGCCGCTGGCGTGGATGTGGTCGACATAGGCGGAATAGCGCACGGGCGCGATGGGGCCGAACGTGTGTTGGCGCATCATATCGGAATAGCCGATGATCGCGTTCAGGGGCGTGCGCAATTCGTGGCTCATCGCAGCGAGGAACGCGCTTTTTGCCCGGTTGGCGCGCATGACGGCCGCGGCGAGCGCCTCGTTTTCGAAGCGCAACTGGAGGGCCGTGTGATAGCTGCTCGCCGCCTTCAAACCGTAACTGATCAGGATGCCGACGAAGAGCGGGAAGGCGATCAGGAAAACATTCGCAAGCACGCCGCCGTGGTAGAGAAATGCGCCGCATAGCATCAGCATCATCGTGGCGAGCGCTGCAAGCAAAACCGGGAACAGCATCGTCAGCGCGAAGAAATAGGATACAATGACGCCGAGCGCGATGGTGCAGATGATTGCTTGGTTGACGGGATTGGACGGTTCCCAGAAAACCCAAACGCCCGCCCCCCACACGAGTGCATGGACGACCCAAATGGCCGACAATTGCGCGCTCCAGAAACCGTGGGAATGCGCGGGCTCATTGCGTTGATAGAAATAGTTGGCGAATGAGGCGCCGGCCGCCCATGCGAAAGCGGCGGCGAGCCATGCGATGCCGGTGGTGATCGACGTGTTGCCGACCTCGGGCACGAGCCCCGTCATCAAGACGGCCATGCCAAGTGCAAACGGTGCGCCGTCGACATATTTGACCCAGTTACCGTAAGCCAGACGAATTTTTTCGCGCTCGATTTGGGCGAGCGTCTCGGGCGTCACTACTGCCGTGATTGCGCCGACACTCATCTTTGATGGGTCCAAGGTTTCGCAGAGTTCACAATACGCCCAGTCGCTTAATGAAATTGCGCTGGCGCAACGGACCTTAAGGAATTCTTTGCGTTATGATTTCGTAAAGAGGCGCCGAAGGTGTCAGATTCCCGCCGCCGGCATCGCGCGGACCGTCGAGTGTTTCATGATCAGGTCTATTTCAGCGTGGTTGGTGCGGCGGCGAGTCGGCTTCACCACGACGACACGAAGATCACGAGGGTTCACGAAGCGGCACAACCAAGCCTGTCCGCAGCTGATATTCCGGCGATCTGGCTCAAGAACGGGCGCGGTACGCGCCTAAATTGGTTCTTTGTGAACCTTGGAGTTCTTTGTGACTTCGTGGTGAAGCCGGCTCGCTTCGGATTCCAACGTTGACGAACTTTCTCAAGGCACAAAAAATCGCGCGCGAGGCGTTTGCTCGCGCGCGATGTTGGTTTGCTTTCGATCTTACGGTGTGGGCGTCGTCGCCGGTGCGGGTGGTGTTGTCGGCGTGGTTGCGGTTGGATCGACGGCGGGGGTTTCGGCCGGTGCCGCGGGCGCAGCCGGTGGCGGGGCGGGCGGGGCGTCGCTCGAGAACATGTCGGTCAGCACGTACCATTTTCCGTCGCGCTTGGTCCAAGTGACAATCGATTTGCCGATTTCGGTGGAGGCCGCCGCGCCTTCGCCGGTCGAGAATTTGTACGTTTCAACAGCGACGGCGAGGTCGTTGCTTTTGGCGAAGACGAATTTCTCCGTCTCGAAGGTCAGCGTCATGCCGGGTAGGCCGAGGAAACCTTCCCAACCTTTTTGAATCGCGTCGCGGCCGACGGCCTTGGGTGAATTGGGCGGAAACATCTGGCCGTCTTCGGCGTAGAAGCCGGCGATCGCTGGGGCATCCTTGGCGACAATCGCTTCGAGCCATTTCTTTTGCACTTCGCGGATGGCGGCTTCGTCGCCCGCGCCCGTGTCGCCGCCGCAAGCGGCCAGGACAAAGCTCGCGCCCGCCAGCACCAATGCCGCGGCGAAGGTTGAAAATCTCATCGTTGGTCTCCTCGTTTCGTTGGGCTCAGCGCTTACACAATCGGCAGGCGGCTCCGCAAGGCGGTGCGCTGACGCGTCATCGGAACAGAATGTGACGAAAAGAAGGCGGTGGGATCAGGGCAACGCCGCTTTGGTGCGGCCGATGGCGAAGAACGAGGCTGAGCCGAGAACGAAGGCGATGGCGCCGATGATCAGCGCGATGTCGTAACTGCCGGTGGCATCGTGCATCTGGCCGAACAACAGCAGGCCGATCAGCGTGCTGAGGGCGCCGAAGGTCGCGACGGCGCCATAGATGGAACCGTATCGGCGCACGCCGAAGCTGCGCGAAATGAAATAAGCAAGAAGATCGGTCTCCGAGCCTTGTTGAACGCCAATGAGCGTGACGGCAAGGGCCGCCAGCGCGAAGGACGGCTCGGGCACCAAAAGAAGAAGACAACCGAAGGTGGGGATCAGTGTGAAGGTTGCCGCCACCATCGGTGCGGCAAAGCGATCGAGGCAATAGCCGCAGCCGAGGCGCCCGCTCAACAACCCAACAGCGTAGAACGACATTACCAGCGCGACGACGGGCGGCGTGAGGCCTTTGTCGGTGATGAGCGGGGCTAGTTGCCCGACGACGCCGGAACCCGGGATGTTGATGGCGACGAGGGCCGCGACCAACAGCCAAAAGCGTACGGTGCGCGAGGCCTCGCGAAGGTCGAGCCCGTTCAATGTTGCAGCGCGCGGCACGTCGGCGACCTCAAGGTCGGCGCTTGTCACCGCGTGTTTTAGCTGTGGCTTGCCGATCAGGTGCAGCGCGAGCGGCAGCCCGATGACAGCGGTGAGGATGGCACTGGCGTAAAATGCGGCGCGCCAGCCATGGACCGTGATGATTTCTTGCATGATCGGCGGGGCGAGGAAAATGCTGACCGAGGTGCCCGCCGTGGCCAGACCGAGCGCGAGCCCGCGCTGGCGGTCGAACCAACCGATGACGGGGCGCGTGTAGACGAGCGAACTGATGCCGGCGCCGAAGACGCCGAGTGCCGCCATCAACGCGAGATAAACGGCATACGTGCCCGGCTGCAGGGCGGCGGCGATATAGATGATCGCCACCATGATCCCACTGAACAGAGCGACGCGGCGATAGCCGACGCGATCGATCAGCCAGCCGATAACCGGTATCGCGCACGTGACGCCCAAAAAAGCGACTGCGCCGGCCACCGACATGTCGCCGCGCGTCCAGCCGAATTCCTTGGTGAGAGGGATGACGAACAGGCTTGCCGCGAACGAAAAGAACGCCGTGCCGGTGCCAAGCCCGATGGTCGAGCCCAACACGATGCGCCAGCCGTGGCGGAATTCGGAGGCAGCGGGTGCAGTCAGGCGGGACTCCGCTTCGATCTGGGTGTTTGGGGGCGCAAATAGGCGGGAAATTTGGTCGGAGTGAGAGGATTTGATCCTCCGGCCCCTGCCTCCCGAAGGAAGACCGATAGTTCAGCAACCCGCTGCTCGGCAATACCTTTCTCTCTGACTCACGACGCTTTTGCCCAGCGATTGCCCAGATTCTCCGATGCATGCCGTTCGATGCGCCTTCGTGACTGGATTGCCACCTATCCGACGTGTGTCGCAGTAAGGCCCGCGCGCACCAGTCCACAGTTGTTCGTCGTCACTGCGTCGATAGAGCCGCTCCATCACAAGTACGCGCACATCAGCCGTCCATGGCACAACCCGGTCGCGTCCGTTCTTTGGGTTGGGAACGTGAAACGCACCGTGCGCGCCCCATGAAGGGTCGCACTGGCCAACTTTCACCAAGACATTTTCGCTCGCGCGTAAGCCGCAGTTGCGCGCGACAAGAGCAATCGGCTGTACATGGCGATTGTGCCAACGCAAAAGGCGTTCGGATTTAGCCAAAGGCAACCACCGCATGCGCCCAATATCCTCACCGTATGACGGTATGTCCGGAAACCTGCCGCCGGCTGCTTTGAAGACACCCGCGAGAACAACTCGAATCCGTACGTGCGTGTTTGGGGAACGGCGGGGCAGAAAAACCCGCGTAAACTTTGCAAAGGCCGCAGCATCAATTTCAGCAAGCTTTTTCCCCGTGAACGCCTTTTGAAGCTGTCGAACCCGTAGAATGTCGGAGAGTTGGTGGTCCGGCTCCAAATAGGCAAGCGCGGCGTCATCGAACGCTACTTGACGACTGATAGCAGGGGCACCGTGGAGCAGTTCTTGCTGTTTTTCGACCTGGCGTCCGACGCGATAGCTTTCTGCAGACGCTCGGTCAGTAAGACCTGTGCCGTGTTCCTCGATCTTGAGCGTTTTCTGACCGACCCTGTTGGTGCCGCGGATGTGCCAGAGCTTCCCGCGCTTTCGAATGGTGAGCATTTGATGGCCTCAACAAGGGTGGCCGCGTCGTTCTCGGTGAAACGCCAATGGCCGCCAATCCGACGATATGGTGTTCCGTAGACATTCACAATTCGTTCGAGTGAGCGCGTCGCGCTCTTGCCAGTCAATTGCCGGCGTGCCGAAACTTCTTCAATCGTGAGCAATGACACTCTGCTTTCTGACATGGGGCACGCCAATTCTCATCCGGCCGTCGTTCGCGCGAGACGGCAACAGGCAAATGGACTTGACCGTTCGGACAAATCTTGTTGTGCGGTTGCGGAATTGAAAATGACGTTTATGTGCGCCCTCGATTGACAGTGCGTCCCTGCGTGCGTGTGCATGCGCAGAGCGAACTCAGGCGCATATGCGGAAAGTTGGGGGTCGTTGCCAGAATACGTGAACGAGGCGCGATGTTATTTCGCATCGGGATACTGGCGAGATTCGCGGTTTCGCTTGGTCCAGTGATGGAGTACTGAGATTGGCTGTTCTTTTCAATCAGTTGGAACGCTCCGTGTGCTGACTGTGTGCGGAAAGAGGTCGCAGCGGGTCGCAAGCAGGCGCACTTGCCGCCAACTACCGCATATGCTCCCACAGCTCTCGTTCCTCATCCAGGCGGTCGTGTTCGGCGCCTTTGAAGTCGCCGCGCGAGACGACGCCCAGAAT
>JANOFM010000086.1:0-20000 GCA_031413635.1 Alphaproteobacteria bacterium
GCGGCCGTTTGCGGACATTGTTTGCAATGGTCATTTATGCGCTTGCCGTCGTCCCAGAAGAAATAGGCGCTCCAATCCAGCGATTTGTTGAGTGGGGCGGTTTCGTTCAAGGGCACGCCGTCAGGATGATTGAGGTAAGGGCGGAAACCGGGTTCAGGTTCCCGGAGCAGCGCATCGAGTTCTCGTTCGATCGCGGCGGTGCCTGCCTCCAGGTCCTTCGCCCACGGAAATTCGGCTTCGTCGTAGAATTGGATCGCGGGTAGTTGCGGGAAGTGCAGCATCACCGGTTGTTGGGTGTAGATTTTCTTGGCGCCCGTCAGCTCGTCTTTGCATTCGTCGAAACGAGAGAGACGCGCACCGGCGTGCTCCTTGCGTAGATTGCCCAGGCGGCTTTCGACGAAGGCGTCGAGTGCCGCCGTGTTGTCGCTCACCGCCGATCGCGCGCGGGCGACGAGTGCGCGAAGGTCGGCGGACAGGCGTTCTTCGGCCGGAGTGATCTTTAGCGCATCGACAAAGACGCGCGCCGCAAGGCGGGACAAGCCTCGCCTTTCGAGCAGCGCGCCTTTGGCCAACAACGCCGGATAACAATAGGGGTCGGCCTTCAAGGCGGCGTCGAGCGCCGTTTGCTCGAGATCCGGATTGCCCAATGCGCGATAGGCGTTCGCTAGATTTAGCGGGATGAGTGCGTCGTTCGGCGCGGCGTTGGCCGCGCGCGCAAGCAGCTGGACCGCGCCGTTTGCGTCGCCTTGCGCCAGCGCGCGTTGACCGAAGAAGAACAGCGCCTCGGGATGATCGGGCACCGATTTGCGCACCTGCTCCCAGGTGCGCGCGGCTTCGTCGGGATATCCGGCACGCGATGCCCGGCGCGCGGTTTCGACGAGACTGTTCAATGCGTTGCCGGTTCCCGTGAGCGCCACTGCGGTTCACCCAATTCCCGTGAGAGCATCCATCGCATCGCAACTTTGCCGGGGCCGCGCAAGCGGAGCATCGCCTGGCATATGCAAATCGAGCGAAGTGATTAACGGCATACGCGTTGCGTCCGCTGCGGCTGTTAATTGCTCGTTAAGAACTTCACTCGATTGCCGGCTTTGCAGCATCGAATTGATGCAAATGAGTCACTGGGTGTCTCACTTATCTTCTGTTGTTGCTCGAACGTGTGGACGGATTCTTGGTTAGCGCTCTAATCCGGATCAAGGGGAATGATTCGGCAGATCTGGTGTGAAGTCGCGAGGCTTTGCGCGAGGAAGCGGTTTCGTATCAACCGCTTGACAATATTCGGAGTGCGTCGTTCGTGTATTGTTCCAGGTTAGACAGAATTTCTGCGTCCGGAAACGGCCGCGCAGCGGTGAGTGCGTCGCGCAAAGCGCCGCGCGCGACGCCGCACATTCCCAAACCGACGCGACGATCCCGAGAGCTCAAGCGCGGGCGAGCGACCCCGCGTTTGTTGCCAAACGCCTGACGCCAGCCTGAGGGGGCCCAACCAATGTTGAAACAATCCAATCCCAAGAGACTGAAATCCGCATTGATGGCCGGCGCCGCGGTGGCAACGGTGGCGGGCTTCGCGAGCGAGGCGCGCGCGCAGGATGCGGTGGAGAAGGTGACGGTCACCGGCACGCGCATTCCGCAGAAGGGGCTGACGTCGGTCTCGCCGGTGACGACCGTCAGCGCGCAAGAAGGAAAGCTACAGGGAACGACATCGCCCGAACAATTGCTGAACAGTTTGCCGCAAGTCCTCGCCGGACAGTCGGCGGAAATTTCCAACGGTGCGTCGGGCACCGCGACGGTCGACCTTCGCGGGCTTGGAGCGGTGCGCACGCTGGTGTTGATCAACGGGCGCCGCCTCGCCCCTGCCGCGAACAATCCAAACACCGGCAGCCCCGTCGCCGACTTGCATCAAATTCCGCTTAGCATGGTTGACCGGGTCGAGGTGTTGACCGGCGGCGCGTCCGCGGTCTACGGCGCCGATGCGATCGGCGGCGTGGTCAATTTCATCACGCGGCGCAATTTCGAGGGCGTCGAAGCCAGCGCGTCGTACGGAATTTACGACCACGACAATGACAGCGAAACGGAGCGGTCGCGAGTATTAGGAGCCGGATTCGGCGTGCCGGACGAGCATGTCAACGACGGCCGGACGATTACTGTCAGCGGCGCAATGGGTGCGAACACCGCAGACGGACGAGGCAACGTGACGTTGTATGCGCAGTACCGTCATGCCGAAGCGGTTCTGCAATCCGAGCGAGATGAGACGGCGTGCGTGCTTGCGTCGGACATCACTGAATTTGTGTGCCGCGGCTCCGCGAACAATTCCGCGGGCATCTTCACACCTGTCGATGGTGCCGCCGACCCGGACGCGTTGTTCACCAGCACACTGGGTGGCGACATGGTGGAATGGACCGGCGAAACCTTTAACTTTGGTCCGGCGAACTACCTTCAGCGCCCCGATAATCGCTATCTCTTTGGTGCGTTGGGGCATTACGAGCTTGCGGCTGACGCCGACATCTACGCCGAAATTTCTTTTGCGGACGACCATACGTTTGCCCAAATCGCACCCAGCGGCCTGTTTTACGGCTCCGGTTCGGGACCCGACGGGACCGAGCTGATAAATTGCGACAATCCTTTCCTGCTGTCCGGCACGTCCCCCAATCGTCCGTTTGACGCCTTCTGCGGACCCACGTCAGGGTTGGGAGCAACGGACAGCGCGCAAGTGTATATCGGCAGACGCTTCAACGTGGAACTTGGCGGACGCGTCGATGACTTGCGCCATACGTCTTATCGGGGAGTTACCGGGCTACGTGGCGATCTCGATGGCTGGGGTTATGACGTCTACGCTCAATTCGGCTCAACAATTTTCAGCGACACTTATACAAGTGACCTTTCTGTTTCGCGCATTGCGAAAGCTCTACAAGTGGTACCCGATCCCCGTCCTGGCCCCGGTTTCGGCTTGCCAGTGTGTAAATCTGTCCTCGACAGCAGCGACCCGAATTGTATCCCTCTGAACATCTTCCAGCTCGGTCAAGTGTCGACAGACGCCGCCGCCTACATTTCGACGCCGGCATTTATGACAGGCGAATCCACTGAAACCGTGGCAAACGCCTCGATGAATGGCGAACTTGGTGCGTCATCACCATGGGCGGAAACACAAGTGTCGGTCGCGTTTGGTGGCGAGTATCGTTTGGAAACTTATCGCATCAGCACGGATGCCGTATATCAGTCGGGCGACCTCACCGGACAGGGCGGCGCGACACCGTCCGTCTTCGGCCATTACGATGTTTGGGAGGCCTTTGGCGAGGTTGAGGTCCCGCTTGTTGAGGACGCCCCAATGGCAAAGCTGTTGGCGCTCTATGGCGGATATCGCATTTCAGACTATGACAATGCGGGGATCACCCATACTTACAAGTATGGCGCCGCATGGGCACCGGTGGATGATTTGCGATTCCGCGGAACGTTTCAACGTGCGGTTCGCGCCCCAAACGTCGTGGAATTGTTCACGCCCCAACGGATCGCTCTATTCTCCGGCTCCGACCCATGCGCGGGTGCCGCGCCGACGTTTTCTCCTGCGGAATGTTTGAATCTGGGGGTGTCTGCCCTTCAGTACGGAAGCATCATTCAGTGTCCCGCGGGCCAATGCGCCCAGATTGCAGGCGGGAATCCAAATCTCAAACCGGAAGAGTCCGACACGATTTCATTTGGTTTAGTGTTCACGCCGAAATTCATGAAGGGCTTCTCGGCAACGGTCGATTACTATGACATCGAACTGAATGAGGTCATTCAAACGATTGTTCCGACTATCATTCTGTCCGAATGTGCCGCAACTGGGAATCCGGAATTCTGTAATTTGATAACCCGCACCGGTTCCGGCATCCTTTTCGGCACAAGCGGTGCAGGCGTAAATCAAACCCAGCAAAATACCGGATCGCGGCGCACCTCGGGTGTTGATGTGGAGGCGACTTACAAGCTTGATCTCGGGGCGATCGACATGGACAACCACTCGCTGACGTTCAATGTTGTGGGCACATATGTCGAGAGTTATGAGTTCACGCCGTTCAGCGGCGCGGAACCCTATGAATGCGTCGGTTTGCACGGATGGACGTGCGGCACGCTTGTTTCGCCGACGCCGGACTGGCGCCACAAGTTGCGTGCGACGTGGTCGACCGATTGGGACGTCGATTTGTCGGTTGCTTGGCGGCACATTTCCGAGTCGCTGTATGACGGAAATCTGGACGTCGCCGTCTTCAACGACGCGGCGGGCTGCACCGGACCTTGCGGCGACGAGGCGCAAGCAACGATACCGGCGTACAACTACATCGATCTCGCGTTCTCTTGGACGATGTCCGACCACATCACTTTGCTCGGCGGCGTCAACAACGTAACCGATGAGGTGCTGCCTCTGGTCGATAACGATTTCGCGACCAACGGCAATTCTTATCCTGAGACTTACGATGCTCTCGGCCGCGAAGCGTTCATCAGTATGACGACGCGATTCTAAATTGGCAGGTCAGTGCAATAAGCTTTGACGGCGGCTCGAAAGAGCCGCCGTTTTTTGCGCCGGTTTCGTCTTCAACCGCTTTATGTAAAGATTTTCTCCGGTTGTACCGATCGATTGGGCGCCCAATTGCTACAAAACTGAAAGAATTTGACGGCGGATTGAGTGCGCCGCGGGCTGTATGATCGGCTTCCTCGGGCTATAACGAGCCCCCGTCGACTCCATCTCCCAGCCCGGTCTCCCCCTTGGTGCACAAAGTCAAACGTAAGCTCACGACCATCTTCTGCGCGGACGTGGTCGGTTATAGCCGGCTGATGGGCGCGGACGAGCATGGCACTTTGGTGCGGCTCAAGCAGTGCCGCGAGTTGATGCAGGCGTTTATCGAGCGGCATCACGGGCGCGTGGTCAGCTGGTCGGGCGACGCCGTGTTGGCCGATTTTTCCAGCGTGGTCGAATCCGTGCAGTGCGCGGTCGAAATTCAGCGCGAGCTGAAAGCCCAGAACGAGAGCATTCGCGAGGCCGAGCGGATGGATTTTCGCATCGGCATCAATCTCGGCGACGTGATGATCGACGACCATGATATCTTCGGCGAAGGGGTGAACATCGCCTCGCGCTTGCAGTCGCTGGCGACGCCGGGTGGGATTCTGATTTCCGGCTCCGTGCACGATCAGGTCAAGAACAAGGTGGCGCTCGGTTTCAATTTCATGGGCCATCAGCAGGTCAAAAACATCAGCGAGCAGGTGCCGGTGTTCGTCGTGACGCACGACGTCGCACCGGCCATGGCGGATGCGGGCGCCACCGCGCTCGGCGGTTCCGGCCGCGCCACATCGACGGTGAGGGCGCCGGCTCTGCTACCGCTCAGGTTCGTCGCGGGCGCGGTCGACGTGTTTGTTGCCTGCCTCCTGGCGTTTGCGATCGCCACAGGTTTGCAATCGGCGATCGGTCCGGTGTTCGAAATCGACGCACCGTTCACATTCTTTGCGACGCAGCGCACGCTTTCGACCGAACTGCCCTCGACCGACATCGAAGGTGGCGGCGAGATCGTGCGGACCACCACCCGTTCGACGATCGAGCGCGACTATTTCGGCTTCGTACGGCAGGTTTATCGCCGGACCGACGTGGAGTTGACCGGCGACCGGTTGGCCTTGTCCGGCGCCAAGCAGTTGAAGGGATCGAGCAGCGAGGTGCTGCTCGACGGCAAGCAAGCGATTTCGCGGCCACCTCTGTCGATCGCCACCATTGCCGTTTATTTCCTGATGCTCATTCTGAGCGAGGGGTTGCTGACGCGCGGGTTGTCGCCCGGCAAGGCGTTGTTGGGGTTGCGCGTTTCGACGGTGAAGGGTGAGGCGATCGGTTTGACGCAATCCGCTGTGCGCAATGCTGCAAAAATTGCATCGGTGGCGCCGGTTCTGCTCGGCGTGTTGATGGCGCTGTGGTCCAAGCGGCGGCAGATGCTGCACGATCAGATCGCCGGGTGCTACGTTCACGACGTGAAATGACTCAGCAGAGCTCCGTCGAACGCCACCGCCGCGTCGCGAACCCAGCTCCCGTGCCGTGCAAGGTCTGCCACGAGGATTCGCACCTCGTGGGCGTCGTCGATTTTAACAAACATTGTCCGGCGGCCCCGGGATTCGTCCTCAGCCATAGCGGAGTGCCTGTTTACTATCGCCAATGTCGATCCTGCGGCCTCGTGTTTACTCAGCATTGCGACGATTGGAGTCCCGCCGATTTCGAGGCCAATATCTACAACGATCAGTATCAAGCCGTTGATCCCGACTACGTCGACGCGCGTCCACGGGCCAACGCAAAGTTACTCGACGCCACCTTTGGCACCTATCGCGAACAGCTCACTTGTCTCGACTATGGGGGTGGAAACGGGAGACTCTGCGAGCTTCTGAAGGGCTTTGGGTTCCGGCACGCGCGGACATTCGATCCGTTCGATGCAACCGCGACGCTGCCAACCGGGCGGAGTCAACTGCTTACCTGCTTTGAAGTGCTAGAGCATGTTCCCTGGCCCCACCGCACCGTCGCGGATATCGTGGCGTTCATCGACCGGGACGGGATCGCTTTTTTTTCAACTCTTGTTCTACCGGCTGAGTTTTCAAAGCTCGGCCTCAGCTGGTGGTACGTCGCGCCGCGCAACGGTCATATCACTTTTTACACGCGCGACGGGCTGGCAAAGCTTTGGGGGCATCACGGATTTCGGTTCGGATCGCTTAACGACAATCTCCATGTCGCGTTTCGCGAGGTTCCCGCCTTTGCAGCCCACCTCATCAAATCGGCCTAAAACTTAGCGCCGCGCGCAAGGAGCCGCTTATGAATGCCAGACAAGAACCCGCACGTAGCATGACGATCGATGTCGGTCGACCCTACCGGTTGATTCAAGCGCGGCATGGCTGGTTTCTCGCCAACCCGAATGACTTCTATTTGGGTCAGGCAATCATCCGCTACGGGGAGTGCTGCGAACTTGAGGTGGAGTTCCTTAAGCAACTAAAATTTCGACCGGGCCGCCTTGTGGAAGTGGGCGCAAACGCCGGATTGCTTACCCTTCCGCTCGCAAAGGCGCTCGCCGTGCGCGGCGAGACGCTCGACGTTTTCGAACCCCAGCCATTCTTGTTCCAGAACTTGTGCGCCAACCTCGCGCTCAATGGGGTTACCAATGTGCGTGCCTGGCCGTTCGCCTGCGGCGAGGACGCAGGCGTCGTTCGCTTTCCGGCGCCCGACTATTCGACCCCGGGAAATTTCGGCGCTATCTCGATGGAACAGGGAACGCAAGCTCCGCCAGGCGCGACGAAGCCGATGTTGTCGGCGCCGTGCGTGCGACTCGACGATTTTCTCGGCGTGGCGCCTGTGTCGCTGCTGAAGGTCGATGTCGAGGGCTTCGAACTCAAGGTGTTGAAAGGAGCGCAATCGCTTATGTCGAAATCAAGACCCGTGCTCTACGTCGAAAACGACCGCGTGTCTCAGTCGCGTGCGTTGATCGAGTACCTGTGGTCGTTTGATTATCGCTTGTGGTGGCACACGCCAGCACTTTTCAATCCTAACAATTATTGCGCCGAGACGGAGAACATTTACGGGAATGTCGCTTCGTTCAACATGATCGGCTTTGCGAAGGAGTTCGATGTCACCGTCCAAGGCGCGTCCGAGATCCTTGATGCCGGCGCCCATCCCTTGGCCAAGGATTAAGTTCCCGGTTACTCCGCAGCCGGACTCCACCGACAAAAAAGGGCGCGAGCTCGACGCTCGCGCCCTGAATTTCGCCGTATTGCGGCGTCAGTTCGTTTTCTGACGCGGCATCCGCATTTGCGGGCTGCGGGCCTGCTTGGCATCGTCGACGAGGATGCGCGACATTTCGGCGACGGGTTCGGAGTCCATCACCTTGCCCACGAGCGCCATGGTTCGCACCATCTCGGCCGTGGTGCCGAACATCTCCGCGATCTCTTCGAACGGATTCTTGGGCGCCGGGAAGCGCTTCAAGTTGATCTCGGCGTCGGCGGGAATGCCGGCCATGGCTTTCGTCGCCTCAAGCGCCGCACGGAAGCCGCCGAATTCATCGACCAGACCGCGCGCTTTCGCGTCGGTGCCGGTCCAAACGCGGCCTTTGGCGATTTCGCGGATTTTCTCGACCGGCATCTTGCGGCCGGCCGCGACTTTTGCGGTGAAGTCTTCGTAAATCTGATCGATGCCGCGATTGAACGCCACCCATTGTTCGGGGGTGAACGGCTGGGTCGAATGATCCATCAGTGCGTTCGTGCCCACGCTGATCGACTTCAGGTCGATACCGAGCAGCGCCCACGAACCGGCGGTGACCAGTTTGCCCGACAGCACGCCGATCGAACCGGTGATCGTCGTTTCGTGAGCATAGATCTTGTCCGCCGACAGCGAGACGTAATATCCGCCGGAGGCAGCCACATCGGCCATGCTGACGACGACTTTCTTGCCTGCCTTCTGAGCCTTCTTGACCGCCTGGAGGATTTGGTCGGAGGCAAGCGCGGAGCCGCCCGGCGAGTTCACGCGGAAGAGAATCGCCTTCACGTCGTCGTCGTCGGTGGCATCACGAAAGGCCTGGGCAATCGTGTCGCCACCCATCGAGGTGTCGCCGCCAAAGTCGGATTCGGACTCGCCGTCGTTGATTTGGCCGTCACCATGAACGAGGGCAATCGTCGGTCTGCCGGAACCTTCCCACGGGCTTCCGGCCAACTTGAAGTATTCCGATAACGTCTTGAGTTCGGCCTTGCCGCCGGCGCGGGCTAGCGCCGCGTCCTCGGCCTCGTCGTCATAGCCCTGCTTGTCGATCAGCTTTTTGTCGATGGCTTGCTGGGTCAGATACGGGGCTGCGTTGACCAGCGCCACGATTTCGTCGCGGGTCTTTTTGCGCGACGCCGCAATTTCGGCGGTCGCCGATTCGAAGACCGACTCGATCAGGCGCGTGCTCGCTTCGCGATGCGCGGGCGTGAAGTCTTTTTCCGTGAACATGTTCGCCGCGTTCTTGTATTCGTAACGCTGCGCGAATTCGGGCTTGGCTTGGATCTTGTCGAGCATGTTGCGCAGAAAGACCGACGTCGACGAGACGCCCGCGGTCTTCATTTCGCTGACAGGTTGGAGCCAAATCTCGTCGGCGGCTGTAGCGAGAAGATAGTCGCCCATGCCGGTGGTGTAGAACGCTTGCGCGTGGGCGACGATGAACTTGCCTTTGGACTTGAACGATTTGAGGGCTGCGCGAAGTTCTTGGGCCGCGCTGGAGGAAATGCCTCCGCCGCCGACGCGCATGTAAAGACCTTTGACCTTGTCGTCGCCTTCGGCCTTGGCCAGCGCGGTGACAGCATCGATGATCGAGGCGACGCGGTGCTGCTCGGCTGCGAACGGATTGCTGCGGCCTTGGTCGGGAAGCCCGTCACGCATGTCCAGCGTCAGAACAACTTCGCCCGGCAATTTCGGCTGCGTGAACACGCCGACGATGCCGCCGACGACGAACAGCAGAACGAAGAAAATGATGATCGAGGCGAACCAGTTGAAGATGCCCTTCAACCTCGCCAGAAACCATGACCACATAAGACGCCCCCTAGAGACCTGTTTGGTGGAATACGACTGCATAGATGGTGCTTAACCCAGGCACCTTGCAAGGCCGCAACTTGTACGTAGATTTGTCAGTTGCCGCAACAAAGACGGGTGTCTGGCGCAATCGGCAACGGGAGATGGCGGCAAAGCAGATTTCTTCTGCCGGTTGTGCGGTGTGAATCGGGTCGGCGTCCACTTGGCGAAAGATAAGGAGCGAGCACCCTTGAGCCCGATCCTTGGCGCGACAGATGGGTCGATAGCGTCAAGCATTTGAACAAAATGAGAACTTTTTTGGCCGCGTCACGTGTTGGGCAAAAGCGGTTTCAGTTTGCATTCATCGGCCGCAGACTATTCGGTATCGAAACGTTCTCGCGCATGAGGGTCCCCATGGACATGAAGCTCAGCCGCCGCGACTTCGCACTGACTTGCCTTGGCCTTGCCGCTTGCACCGCACGCCCGCACCAAGCCATTGCCGCCCAGCGCAGCTATACCGGCCCCAACGTCATCATCATTCGTTATGGCGGCGGCGTTAGGCGGCGCGAGACCATCGACCCGCAATATTCCTACAGCCCCTATCTCGCGAAGGTGCTTCGCCGGCAGGGCACGCTCTATCCGCAGATGCGCTTGGAGGCGCGCGACGGCATCGTCACCAGCCACGCGCAGGGCACGCTCTACATCCTGACCGGGCGCTATGACCGCTACGAAGACGTCAGCGGAAAATTCCTGCGCGAACGCTTCGAACCCAAAGTCCCGACGCTGTTCGAGTATCTGCGTCAAACCTATGACGTGCCCGATCATCAAACGCTTATCGTCAACGGCGAAAACCGTCAGGACGAAGACTTCCTGACCTTTTCGACCGATCCGCATTTCGGCGTGCGTTACCGATCGAGCGTGCTTAGCCTGCATCAGTTCAAATCATTCCTTTTGCGCAAGAAAATCGCCGCAGGGGATTTCGACGGCGAAGCGTTGACCAAAGCCAAGCGGCAACTCGTCGAGATGGAAGCAGGCGATCTGCGCCGCGACGTCATCCCTCAATCGCCGCGGATCGAGTCATTTTGGCAGGACTGGCGGCGCGATTACGGCGACACCGGGTTCAAGAACCCGCGTGGCGACCGCCTGCTCACGGCATTGAGCCTGCGTGCGCTGGCGGAACTGAAACCCAAGTTGATGCTCGTGAACTATCAGGATCCCGATTACGTGCATTGGGGTAACGCCAGCCACTATACGAGAGCAATCTCAGTTATCGACGAAGGCATTCGTCAACTGGTGACGGCAACCGACGCCGACCCTGCCTATCGGCGCAACACGATCTTCGTCGTGGTGCCCGATTGCGGCCGCGACGACAACGGCATGCTGCAGGTGCCTTACCAGCATCACTTCAATTCGAAAGCCGCCCACGAAGTTTGGGCGCTGATTTTCGGTCCCGGCATCGCGCGCGGCGCCATCATCGACCGGCCGGTCGAGCAGGCTTCGATCGCTCGAACTGTCGCGCAAATGATGCGCTTTGAGGCCACCGCCGCAGAAGGCCCGATCCTCGAGGAGGCCTTCGCATGAAGACGTTTCTGACTTTCATCTGGCGGTTCCTCGTCGGCGCGTTGTTCACGCTGACGCCCATCAGCGCAATCCTCGTCGTCGGCTGGACCCAACGCGCGACGGCCCGCAGCGTCGCGCGCAACTGGCACGCACGCGCCGGCTACGCAAAGAGCGATTTCCCCGCCTTCGCGCAACAAGAACCAGAGACGGCGGGCCTCGCAAACTGGCCGCGCTGGATTATGGCCGACAACGCCAGCGCTCTATTCGCCGAAGCGCGCAAGAGCGGTCTGTGGCGCGGCGCGGCGCTCATGTTGCGTGCATTGTTCGGTTCGCTGTTGCTGAACACAAAAGCGGGGCTCAGCGCGCTTTTGCCCATCGCCATCGTCGCCTTGCCCGCGAGCCTGCTTCTTCTGCTGTCGTGGTGGGGCGGTTGGGAAAACTCGTTCAACAAAGGCTACGAGCAGGCTTGGGTCGGCCCGGTGGTCGCCTTCGCCGGAATCTTCTACTTCATCCTGGCGATGACGCTGTTGCCGCTCGCCGAGGTGCGCCAAGCGGTCAACGGCTCGTGGCGCGCGTTCTTCGACGTTTCCTTCCTGCGCCGCGCCGCGCGCGAAGTTCGCGTGGGGTTGATCGGCTTGGCTGTCCTATTCGTGACCGCGGGCTTCATCGTTGCGATGCTCAAGATCGCGCCGATGGCGATCGGCAACTCGGTCGTGATGCCCGCGGACCTCGAGAGATTGCGCGCAGGCTATCCGCTTCTCGTCGCCGCGGTGTTGTTCCCGCTTTATGTCGCGATGCGCTTGGCGGCGGGGCGCGTCTATGCCCGCGCGGCCCTTAGGCTTGTCGCCAAGGACGGCGGCGGCAATGGATTGGCCGATCGCGAGCGGTCTCTGCTTGCTCGTCTCTCGCTTCAGGCGGGTGGCGCGAAGACGAAGCGCGGCGTCATTGCGCGCGTCGCGGCAGGCTCGGGCGCCGCCATGGCCGGGGCAACTTCAACCGCCATCGTATTGGCGTTGTGGGCCGGCTTCGTAGGCGAGATTTATCTGTCTCAATTTCTCGCCCACGATTGGCTTTCCTGGATCAATCATCCGTTGGTTCAGCTGCCTTGGACCGGCGGCATATTCCGCTGAATTAGGAGATACCAGAGCGGGGTCGAGACGCGCATCGCTTGCGCGCCCGGAAACTGTGTTTGCCCCTACAGCGCCGGAGCCCCGAACGTATCGCACTGATTGGGGTCACCCGTTTGCAGGCCCTTCTTGAACCACGTCGCGCGTTGGGCGGACGAACCGTGGGTGAAGCTTTCCGGGACGACGTAGCCTTGGGCTTGTTTTTGCAGACGATCGTCGCCGACGGCGGCGGCGGCGTTAAGCGCTTCGTCGAGGTCGCCGGATTCCAGGATCTGCTTTTGCTTTTCGGTGTGATGGGTCCATACACCGGCGAAACAATCGGCTTGGAGTTCGAGCTTCACCGACAACTGGTTTCCTTCTTCCTGACTGACGCGCCCACGTTGCGCGTTGACCTGGCCCGAGGTGCCAAGCAGCGTTTGGACGTGGTGGCCGATTTCGTGCGCGATGACGTAGGCGAAGGCGAAGTCGCCGCTGGCGCTCAATTTGGTGCTCATCTCGTCGATGAAGGACAGGTCGATGTAGACCTTCTTGTCGCCGGGACAATAGAACGGGCCCGCCGCGCTTTGGGCGTAGCCGCAGGCGGAGTCTACGGCGGTGCGGAAGAGAACGAGCGTGGGGAGTTCGTATTGGCGGCCCGCCTTGCGGAAGATCGCGGTCCAGGTGTCTTCGGTGTCGGCGAGAACGACTTTGACGAAGTCGCTGCGTTTGGCCTCCTCGGGTGTTTCTTGGTAGGGCGCGGCCGGTTCGGTTTGCACCGAACCGCCGCCGCCGAGCGCGTTCGGATCGAGGAATTGTCTCGGGTCGATACCGAATAGGAGCGCAAGAACGACGACGACGATGAGGCCGATGCCACCACCCATGCCGGCCTTGCCGCCGGGCAACCTTCCGGTCGGGAAACGAAAGCCACCGCCACCGCCGCCTGCGGTATCGCCGCGACGGTCCTCGACATTCTCGCTCTTCCTGCGGCCATCGGTCTTCATGTCAGTCTCCCTGTTCCCACCCTAGGCGGCAGTTTTCCGCCATTTTTGATCGCCATGCAATTGCAACGATCGACATTTGCGCAACTGCAGCACGATTGGCACCCCTTGTTTGTGGCATCTCAATCTGGCGAACTGGAAGCTGGAATTACGCGCCGCTTCTTTTGGGGCCGAGAACGGATGCTGCTGAAACTCGTATCATTTGTGGGGACCGCTGCGGTAACGGCGGCGCTGGCGCTCATATTCATGACGCTTCCGGCGCAGCGCTTCGAGCCGGCGAATGCCTATTTTCAAGAAACGAACATCTACCGGTCGGGGCTGCAGGGTACCCGTAAGTTGGCGCTGACGTTTGACGACGGACCGTCGGCGATGACGGGCGAACTTCTGGATACGCTGGCGAGCCACAAAGTTCGCGCTACGTTCTTCGTCGTGGGATCGCGCGTCCAGCACTATCCCGAGGTCATGGAGCGTATGATGCGCGAAGGCCACGTGATCGCGAACCATTCCTTTACGCACGCACGGCTTGGGCGGCGTTATGCGAGCCAGCCGGAGTTGTTGATCACGCAGATCGGCGCGACCAACGATGCGATCGCGCCTTATGTGCGGCCGGGTCAGGGACTTTATTTCCGCGCGCCCTATGGCGTTTGGCGCAAGGTCCATGCCGAGTTCCTCAATCTGGATCCAGCGCTGAAATACTACGTCGGTCCGGTCTATTGGGATGTGGGCGGCGACATTTCCTATGGCGACGACGGCACTCTGCGCGGTGCAGCCGACTGGGATTGCTGGTCGCAGGATTTGACCGCCGAACAATGCGGCGCCGGTTATCTGCGCGAGATCCGACGCAAGAAGGGCGGCGTCGTTCTGATGCACGATATCCGCCAGCGCTCGCTGTGGATGGTCAACGGATTGCTGCCCACCTTGGTGGAGGACGGCTACAGCTTCGTCACGCTCGACGAGTTGCCCGAATATGAGAAATACCGGACGCCTCTGCCGCAGGACGTGCCGGTTGCCGTGCGCGACGGCGGGTTCACGCTGGCGGCGCCCGCGCGGTAGTCCAGGCTCCATTCGCGCCGAAAATGTAGAACTCCTACTTCAGCGCGGGGGCGCGGCCATTGCATTGCGCTGGGCGATCAGGCCGATGAGATAGCCGCGGGCGTCGATGTCGGGTGGTGTTGCCGCGCCCCTGCCCGGCCCGGCGCCCTGTTTCAGATCGTAGAGCGTGAAATCCATCCGGGTGTCGTAGGTGCGGTCGATCTGGTTGCGCAACGGCTGCTCGGCCGCGTACCACTCGGTCTTCGTCGCATCGTCGCTGCAGGTCATCGCTTCGACGGGTAGGGTCGCGCCCCAGCGACGTTCGATGCAATGATAAGGGTCGAACGAGAGCAGGAACATGCGCCGGCGTACCTCTTCATAGCCGAGTTGAACCGGCGTGCCGTTCGATCTGAGATAGGTGATCGTGCAGGCGGAGGCTTCCTGGTCGTAGGCCCGCAGCAGATCGTAGAGTAGATTTTCGCCCTGATAATGGATGCGGCGATCGGCGGCCGCGTGCCATTCGACGAAACGCTGGACCTGATCGCGCAGCTCCTTAAACGACGACTTGAGGCGCGCATCGCGAGAGGGTGTCGAATAATCTTCCCACTCGCCCTCCGTGCCGTAGATGTTTTGCGGCAGGCGCAGCGGTTGGGGCTTTAAGTGAATGCGATTTTGGACTGCAAGGTCAACTGCCTCGGCGCGATAGCGAATGTCCTCGCAATTGGCGCGCATCATGTTGCGCAGCTCTTGAACGGGTTCGTAGGCCAGCGAGCCGCCGCCCAGCTTCGCGCGCATGTAGTCGTAATAGTCGACCGCCTGACCTTCGAGCATGAAGGCGCCGCTCAACCATTCACGGTCGGCGGGGCGCGCGGTATTGCCGAAATATTGTTCCGTCGAATAGTCGGGGAGTTCCGCGTTCTTGGCGAACTCGATCCTACCGCCGACATACGTTCCGTCAGGCGTTCGTGCGGCGCCGATAAGCCTCGCCGGGCGCCAGTTCTTGAAGCCCGCACCCATCCCCGGCGAAGAGCGCACGAATTTCCGGCCGTATGTGCCGCGCGTCAGCGAGTTGTCGGGGTGCGCGTCCATATAAAGAATGCGTCCATCCTCCTCGACGCGGTAGACGACCGCCAAATGGCCGTTGGGATCGTAGAGAACGCTGCCCGGACGGATCGCCTTGCGATCGATGCGCAGGGGATAGAGATCGGTGTTCTCCATGTCGGGATGCAAGCGGTACATCGCCGATGAAATCGTGTCCCTGAGATTGACCAGAAGCGCGGGTCCGCTGGTCGTGCCCGTCAAGATGTCGCGGCGGCCTGCGATCTCGTTGCCGAAGCGGGTGTAGCGGATGTCGCTGGTGTTGCCCTTCGGGCTGACGGCGGAGATGTAGGAAAACGGCAAACCCCGCTTCCACGCATAATAGGCGCGCAAGAAATACGGCAAGTCGGCGCAGTCGGCGCGGTAGAACGTGCCCGGCGGGTCGGAGCGGGCAAATGGATTGGCCGGGTTCTTCAGGCATTGGTCGATCGTGCGGCACTGCGCAGTGCCGATCGCGCGGATGAATTCGGAATAGCCGCGTTCGTCGGCTTCGGACCACGTCTCGCGCAGGATGCGATAGGTCGTGGCGCTTTGCGCCGCCGCCGTGGCCGGCTGCAAGACCATCAGAAGTGCTACGATCGCAAGTGTTAGCCAGGCGCGGTTTGGACGCAAAACTCTGCGGCGCACGCTTACTCCCCCCACTGCCCGCACCATTCTTGTTCCAGCCAAGCTATCGACACCTGAGGGGGCGTCAACCGAGAGGAGAATTTTCCACTTGAATGTCAGCGAGAGGTGGCGCCACAGCCACGTTTGCGTGATCTAAAGCCCTTCCTGGTGTATTAACCCTTTGCTCTCCTTGACTAGTACGAGCTTCCCACTATATGCCTCTCCATGATAGTTCAAACACAGGGTCACCGTGGACGGCGTCGCCCCGGCGACCGCTAAGGAGCCCCCGGTGACCTCCGCCGAAGCGCACGTCAAAAAGTTCCGCAAGGAACTGCATAGCGGCATCGCCGCCATGGTGCTCTTGGCGCTGTTGGAGCGGACGGGAGGGGAGATGTACGGCTACCAGATCGCCAAAGAGATCGGTGCCAAAGCAGGCGGAGAATCGTTCCTCAAACAGGGCGCGATCTATCCGGTGCTTCGCTCGCTTCATGCTTCGGGCTTGCTGTCCAGCCGGGTTGAAGTTTCGGTGTCGGGACCTCCGCGGCGCTATTACGCGATTTCGGCGATGGGACGCGAGGCGTTGGAAACCTGGCGCGGCGTCTGGTCGGACCTTAGAGCCTTCGTCGATTCCCTGCTCGGACCCGGAGGGGCGAATGGCTGAAAAGAACGGCGCTATGCCCGACAGCATCAAGGCCTATCTTGACGCGCTCAAGACTTGTCTGCGCGGACAGGCGCCCGGCCTGATCCAAGACGCGCTGGCCGACGCCGAGGAATATCTGCGCTCCGAACAGGCGCAGTCCGCGGAAGAGTCGGAAGCGCAAGTGTTGGCGCGCGTCGTCGAAACCTATGGAACGCCACAGGAAGTGGCAGAGGAGTACATCGCTATGGAGAGAGCCGTCGATAGCCCATTTCCCGCCCGCGCCGAGGACACCAACGCCGCCGACAGCGGGCCGGGACTGTTCGGTGTTTTGGTCGATCCGCGCGCCTATGGTGCGTTGATCTATATGCTGTTGTCGCTGGCGACCGGCATTTTCTATTTCACCTGGGCTGTCACTGGCGTCAGCCTGACGATCGGACTTGCGATCTTGATCATCGGTATTCCCTTTGCGCTATTGTTCATCGGATCGGTGCGCGTCATCAGCTGGGTTGAGGGCCGCGTGGTTGAGGCGTTGCTCGGCGTGCGTATGCCGCGGCGGCTTCCCACGCAGGAGGAAGGCGGCACGGTATGGACTCGGATAAAGCGCGTGCTCGCCGACGGCCGCACCTGGAGCTCGCTGATCTATATGGCGCTGCAGCTGCCGCTCGGGATTGTCTATTTCACGCTTGCGGTCACGCTTGGCGCCACGGCGGGTTCATTCATCGCCGGCGGGTTCTATGAAATGACCACAGGTAAAAACGTTGTGCGCCTCGATGCCTATCCCGAACTCGACGCGTTGTTGAACACGCCGCCGGGTCTGGTGGGCCTGATCATCGTCGGTATGATCGGGGTGTTGTTCACCCTGCATCTGGCGCGCGTCATCGGCTTCATCCACGGCAAGATCGCCGAAGCGTTGCTCGTGCGCGCCTGATCGACAATCGCCGTCCGAAACAAGGGGCTGCCCCGGGGGTGGCCCCTTTTTCTTTGCGCGAAACTCAGGTCAATTCGCGGTTCACACGGCGCATGAGGTCAGACGATGGCACGTAAGAACGGCGAACATATTTCGGACGAGCAATACGAGGAGCAACTCTACGCGCTCCACGTTCAGTTGGTGAAATTCCAACGCGACCTGATTGAGCGCGGCGAGCGGCTCGCTGTCATCATGGAAGGGCGCGACGGGGCAGGCAAGGACGGCACGATCAAGCGCATCATCGAACACCTGAGCCCGCGCGATACGCGGGTCGTGGCTCTCGGCAAGCCGACCGATCGCGACCGCTCGTCGTGGTATTTTCAACGCTTCGCCGCGCATCTGCCGGCGGGCGGGGAGTTCGTGCTGTTCAATCGCTCTTGGTACAATCGCGCCGGCGTCGAGCGTGTGATGGGCTTTTGTTCGCAAGCCGAGTACGAGAGCTTTCTCGACGAAGCGCCGCAGTTCGAAGCAATGCTGGTGCGCTCGGGTATTCGCATCGTGAAATATTATCTCGACATTTCGAAAGAAGAGCAGAAAGAGCGCTTGGCCGCGCGGCGCGCCGACCCGCTCAAGCAATGGAAGATCAGCCCGATCGACGCGGCGGCCATGAAGAAATGGAGCGCCTATTCCGAAGCGCGCGACGCGATGTTCATGCACACGAGCCACGACGCGACGCCCTGGCACGTGATCAAGGCCGACAGCAAGAAGCGAGCCCGGTTGAACGTCATCCGCCACTTGCTCAGCTGCGTCGACTACAAAGGCAAGGATGAGAAGCTGTTGAGGGTGGATCCGGCGATCGCCTTTCGCTTCACGGAAAAGGCGCTGACGCAGAACCTGCTTGCGCACTGAGGTCCGCCTAGACGCGCCGCAGTGCCGACGCCAACTCGGTGCGGCTTTTGATCGTCACGCGTTTGAGATCAAGCCACTGCGCGAGCGTGCCGAGTTCGGCTTTCAGTGCCGGTGCCACATCGGCCGGTGCGATGCCGGCCTCCGTGTGGCCGCCGAGAACGAGAAGTCGGCTCTCTTTGCGATCCGACTTCAGGTCGACGCGGGCAACGAGCCGATCGCCGGAGAGAAACGGCATGACGTAATAGCCTTGCTTGCGCTTGTGCTTTGGCGTGTAGAAGGCCAAGCGATAGTGAAACCCGAATAGCCGTTCGCTGCGCGGGCGCATCCAGATGAGCGAGTCGAACGGTGAAATGAGCGCGTGGGCGTCGATCTCCGCGGGCGTGGCGGCGTCGCTATGAAGATAGGCCGCATGTTTCCAGTTCTCGACAGCGACGGGGCGCAAATTTCCGTTCTCGACCAGTTCGGCAATGCGCGCTTTCGTGTCGGCGACCGGCAGCCGGTAGTAGTCGCGAAGGTCCGCCTCGGTCGCCACGCCGAGGGCGGCCGAGGCGATTTCAAGCAAACGGCGCTGCGCATTGGCTTCGCCCGGACAGGGCATTTCAAGGTTCTTCTTTGGAATAACCCGCTCAGGCAGATCGTAGAGCCGCTCGAATCCTCGCCGGCCTGCCGCTGTGACCTGCCCGGTCCAAAACAAATATTCGAGCGCGCGTTTGCCGTCGCTCCAGCCCCACCAATTGCCTGTCGATTTGCCGCCGCCGGACAATTCTCCGGCGCCGATGGGCCCGCGCTCGGCGATCTCATTGAGAACCGCTCGGATGAAGGCGGGCCGCTCCTGGGCCAAGCGCGACGGACCGCCCCAGAGATTCTTGCCGTTGCGGGCACGCTCCATGCGCCACCGAAACAGATTATGATAGTCCAAAGGAATCAACGACGCTTCGTGTCCCCAATATTCGAACAGCGCGCGCGGCTTGCGTTGCGACAAGGCATCGAGGGCGGCCACGTCATAAGGACCGAGGCGGGCGAGCAGCGGGAGATAGTGCGAGCGCACCAGAACGTTGACGCTATCGAGTTGAAGAAGGCCGATTGCTTTGATCGCTCGCAGCATGGACGTGCGGTTCGGCTTGCCGTCTTTGGATGCAGCGCCAAAGCCTTGGGCGCGAAGAGCGATACGGCGCGCCTCGCCGAGAGAAAGCGTGCTTGGGCCATTTGGGGCTGTTCGATTGATGCGCGCCATCGGGATGGTTGGGTGCAGGGATAGGATTTGAACCTATGACCTTCAGGTTATGAGCCTGACGAGCTACCGGGCTGCTCCACCCTGCGTCAACCAGATATCAGCGTCGGATATCCGATGCTGATGCAGGCGCGTTTTATGGCATAAGGCACGGCGCTGTCCACGTTAAACGGAGGGATGATGTTTATCGGGCATTACGGGCCAGCCTTTGTCGCGAAGGCGGCCGTGCGGGCGGTGCCGCTGTGGGTGTTGTTCGTCGCCACGCAATGGGTCGATTTTCTATGGGCGGGTCTTGTGATCCTTGGCATCGAGAAAGTACGGATCATCGAAAATTTCTTGGGCGTTTCGCCGCTCGATCTCTACTACATGCCCTATTCCCACAGCTTGCCGAGCGCCGTG
>JANOFM010000087.1:0-6204 GCA_031413635.1 Alphaproteobacteria bacterium
CCCATCTGGGTATGATCGACGCTGCGCCACGGCCCCCACGGTATGGGATTGAGCCCCTTCACATAGCGCGACGCCTGATTGGCAAAATCGTAGTTCACCATCGTCGCTTCCGGCGGATCGAACTTTTCGCTGAATTGATGCAGCCACGCGGTGACTTTACCTTTGTCGTCCAGCGCGGCCTTCATGCGCGAGACGGACGCGTGACGGTAATTGTCCTGCGTCATGTCCTCTTCGCGGGTGAACACCAACTGCACCGGCCCCGGCACTTGGCGCGCCACGCCGATCGCATGCTTGAGATAATTCAACGTCGATCCGCGCCGCCCGAAGCCGCCGCCCATCGCCGTGTGATGCAACGTCACGTCGTCGATGGGAATACCCGCGAACTTCGCCGCCGCCGCCCGCGCGCCGAGCCCGTCTTGGAACCCGCCCCACACCGTCAGCTTGCCGTTCTCGAATTGCGCCGTGCAGTTCATCGTCTCCATCGTCGCGTGCGCCAGATACGGCACGCGATAGACGCCATCGACCACTTTCTTCGCAGCCTTAAGCGCCGCATCGACATCGCCTGCACTGTGGTCGGACTCGAACTCACCCTTGTCGAGCGCGGCGTCCATCGCCGCAAAGATCGACTTTGACGACACCGCCGCGTTGGCGCCCTCGTTCCATTCCGGCTTCAGCGCCGCCGCCGCTTCCTTCGCGCGCCACGTATTGTCGGCCACGACCGCGACCGCATCGGGCAGCTTCACCACCTGCTTCACGCCGCGCAGCGCTTTGGCCGGCGCTTCGTCGACTGCCTTCAGCGTGCCCCCGAACACAGGGCTCGCCGTCACAACCGCAAAACTCATATTCGCCAACCGCAGATCGAGACCGTAGATCGCGCTGCCGTCGACTTTGGACGGAATGTCGAAACGCGCAACCGGCGTGCCGACGATCGTGTAATCCTTCTTAGCCTTGAGCGGCACATCGGCCGGCGCTTCGAAAGCGGCCGCCGCCGCCGCCATCTCGCCATACGTCGCCGACTTGCCCGACGCGTGCGTCAGCTTGCTCTGCTTGGCGACGACCTCGGCCTCCGGCACGCCCCACGCCGCCGCCGCCGCTTTGATCAGCATCGCGCGCGCCGCCGCACCGGTGCGCCGCATGCCGTCGACGCCGGTAAAGCGCACCGAGGTGCTGCCGCCCGTAATCTGCAAGTTCATGGTTTCGGCGATCTTGCGGAACGCGAAATCGGCCGTCCCCGAAATCACGCCGGGGATCGAATTGTCGCCGCGCAGAAAGCCGCGCGCCAAACCGACATTGGCAAACGCCATGTCGGCCGGCGCCTGCTCCATACGCACCAGCGACCAATCCGCATCGAGTTCTTCCGCCAGCATCATCGGCAGCGACGTGTGCACGCCCTGCCCCATCTCCGAATGCGGCACGATGACGGTGACGCTGTTGTCGCTGCCGATCCGCACCCACGCGGTCAGCATCGAGGCATTGTCTTTGCCCGCGAGCGTGCGCGCCCGCTCGAGTGTCGTATACGGCATCAGCGCGTAACCGATCGCCAAGCCGCCGGCCGCGGCGACGCCACTGAAAATAACGAATCTGCGAGAGACCATGATCGTGTTCCCCTTACGCTTTCGCGGCGGCGTGAATGGCCGCGCGGATTTGCGTGTAACTGCCGCAACGGCAGATGTTCGTCATCGCCGCGTCGATCTCGGCGTCCGTCGGCGCGGGCTTCTCGTTGAGCAGCGCCACCGCCGCCATGATCTGACCCGACTGGCAAAAGCCGCATTGCGGCGCCTGCTCCGCGATCCACGCTTGCTGCACCTTGTGCAGAGTATCGCCGGTCTTTAGACCTTCGATCGTGGTGACCGCTTTACCCGCGGCCAACGCCGCCGGAAACGAACAGCTGCGCACCGGCGCACCGTCGACCATAACCGTGCAGGCCCCGCAGGCGGCAACGCCGCAGCCGTACTTCGTGCCCGTCAAGTTCAGCACGTCGCGCAGCACCCACAACAGCGGCATGCCGTCTTCGACGTCCACCTCTTTCGGCGCCCCATTCACATTGATCGTGATCATCCGGCGATCCTCCTTCGACCTGTTCCAACCCGTTGAACTATCTTCGCAGGCGCCGAGACAGCGGCCTCGGCACCCGCGCAAATCATGCCAATCATCCGCTGCAGCGCCCGCGCATAGCGCGCCTCGCCCTCGCCGGCGTGAAAGCTTTTGACGCCGCGCGCCGCGGTCGCGATCATCTCGACGAGATCGCGGGACGTCACGCCGGCGCGCAAACGCAACTTGCCCTCGCGCGCCATGCGCGCGCACAAGGTCTCAAGCTCTTTCTCGAATCGCTTGCCGTGCATCGCGACCGCCGCGCCGCATTGCCGCCCGCTCTCTTCGATCAATTCCGCCGCGAACGGCGATCCGCTAAGGCGCGACACCAGACTTTCGTGATAGGCCATCATCACCGCAAAGAGCGCATTGGACACATTCGCCGTCGGCTTCGACGCTACGGCTTTGGCCGCCGCAAACGCAGCCGCCTGCAATGCATCGACCAGCGCCGCGAACAAAGCTTCCTTCGAAGCAAAATGATGATAGAGCGCCTGACGCGTCAAACGCGCCTCGTCGGCCACCATCGCCATCGAGGTCTGACGAAAGCCGTGGCGGGCAAACACCGACTGCGCCGAATTCAATATGTGGGTCTTGGGATCCATCAGCGGCGCACATTTGACAAAAACAGCCGAACTGTCAAATCAACACACGCGGCGCGCGAACCGGCTATAAGTCGGTCGGCGAAAACACGAATCTAGGCGAAGCAAAACCACCCCATGGCGAAAACAGGCCAATTCCTGATCTACGGCGCGACCGGCTATACCGGCAAACTGACAGCACGCACAGCCAAGGCGCAAGGCTTGAAGCCGATCCTCGCCGGCCGCAGCGAGGAAAAGGTCAAGTCGCTCGCCGCCGAACTCGGTCTCGAATGGCGCGCCTTCGACCTGAAAGAAACCTCGAAGCTCGATGCCGTCCTTAAAGACATCGACGCAGTTCTTCACATCGCGGGGCCCTTCTCAGCGACCTCGAAACCGATGGCCGACGCCTGCCTCCGCAACAAAACACACTACCTCGACATCACGGGCGAGGTCGCGGTCTTCGAATCTCTCGCCGCGCGCGACGCGGAAGCCAAGAAAGCGGGCGTCATGCTGCTGCCCGGCGTCGGCTTCGACGTCGTTCCCTCCGATTGTCTTGCCGCTCACATCAAACGCCGCCTGCCCGAGGCGCAAGATCTGAAGATGTATATCGGCGGCCTCGGCAAAGCCTCGCGCGGCACGATGAAAACCATGATCGAAGGCGTCGCCAAGGGCACGCTCGTCCGCCGCTTCGACACGCTACAGACACTCGACGGCATGAACGAGGACCTCTGCGACTTTGGCCAGGGCGCGAAACCCACCATGGCCGTCAGCTGGGGCGATGTCTCCACCGCCTGGCATTCGACCAAAATACCCAACGTCGAGGTACACTTCGAAGTCACGCCTGAACTGAAGCGCATGATGAACATGCCGGGAATCGTAAAACTCTTCTTCGGCCTGCCTTTCGTCCAAAGCTTCCTGAAGCGCCAAATCGATCGCCGTCCCGAAGGCCCGACCGACGACGAGCGCAAACGCGGCTACGCCGTCCTGATCGGCGTCGGCCGCGATGACAAAGGCAACACCGTCCGCACTCGCCTGCGCACGCCGGAAGGCTACTCGCTGACCGCTCAAACAGGCCTCACCATCGCCAAGCGCGTGCTCGCCGGCGACTTCAAAGCAGGCTTCCAAACCCCAAGCCTCGCCTATGGCGCGGACTTCATCTTGAGTTTCGACGGCGTGACGCGTGACGATTTGAACGCCTGACCGGCACTCGACAGCGGGGCAATCGGGTGAATGCGGCGCGAAGCTGTCGAGGTTCGATCCTCATGCGGGACATACGGGACAGAGGTCTTGTGTCCCGCATGGGTGTTCCACATCGGAATGCCGGCCGGATTTCGGTTGGCCGATTGCGATTTAAGGTGACAGGTTAGGGCGCCATTTTGGCGGATGTCCGCCGTTTCAAAAGTGACAAAGGAGACAAGGGTCGCTGTCTCGTTTGAGTGTCTCATTTGGTGTCTCATTTCCTCGTCGGCCGCGGAGACGCCTCATGGGGCGATGCGTCCAAATGGTAGTCCCGGGGGTGTCCACTTCCATACGAATGAGCGACAACGCATAAAATATTTGTCATGGCCGGCCCCCGAGCCGGCCACCCAGTGGCCGCGCGTCCGCGCGGCCTTGAGATTCATCGAGACGAGAAAATCATTGACGATACGAGCGCGTCTCTCCGGCGCACCGACGTGCGCCGACTGGGTCACCGGCTCAAGGCCGGTGATGACGAATTTTTTATGTCGTGAACCTAAGCCGGACGGCAATCAGGGTTGTCGGTTCCCCGGGTCATGCGGCGATCGCGGTAAGCGTCCGTGGGAAACCGAAAGGTTCGCCGCGGGCGCACATCACCATCATGAGTGGATACAGTGCCGAATATCGCCGAAAACGCCGAAAAAGGCAAGCGAAAATCCTGAAGTGCTTCTCGGGATTGCCCCTCCCTCGACAGCGGCCGGCATTTCTCTACTTTCGGCCCCATGGCACTCCCCGTCGATTCCGCGATTTTCAAGGACGCACTGATCGTGCTCGGCGCCGCGGCCATCGTCGTGCCGGTCTTTCACTCGCTCAAGGTCAGCCCGGTGCTGGGCTACATCTTGATCGGAATGATCGTGGGACCGTTCGGCTTGGGCGCGCTCGCCGACCGCGCGCCGTGGCTTGCCTATGTCACCATCGGCGACGAACAGGACATTGTCGCGGTCGCGGAGCTTGGCGTCGTGCTGCTGCTCTTCACGATCGGGCTCGAACTCTCGCTTGAGCGTCTGAAACTGCTGCGCCGCTTGGTCTTCGGATTGGGCGCGCTGCAAGTAGTGATCAGCGCCGTCGTGATCGGTGCGGCAGTATATCTCGTTCTCGGCGACACGACCGCTTCGGTCGTCCTGGGCATGGCGCTGGCGATGTCGTCGACCGCCGTCGTGCTTCAGGTCTTGTCGGAGCACAAACAATTGTCCGCGCCCGCCGGCCGCGTCAGCTTTGCAATCTTGCTGTTCCAAGACATGGCGGTCGTGCCCATCCTGTTCGCCGTCAGCGTCTTGGGCGCGCGTGCCGAAGGCTCGCTGTTCATGCAACTCAGCACCGCGATCTTTCAGGCCGCGATTGCGCTCGCGGCAATCCTCGCTGTCGGCCGCGTGGCCCTTCGCCCCCTGTTCCGCCGCGTCGCGCGCACCGAAAGCCCCGAACTGTTCATGGCCGCTTGCCTGCTCGTCATCATGGGCACGAGCCTGGCGACGGCGGCGGCGGGCCTGTCCATGGCCATGGGCGCATTGATCGCGGGCTTATTCTTGGCCGAGACCGAATACCGCCGCCAGATCGAGGTGATGATCGAACCGTTCAAGGGCCTGCTCGTCGGCGTCTTCCTGATTTCGATCGGCATGAACGTCGATCTGGCGCGCATCGCCGCCGATCCGATTGCCGTCGCGATGGCAGCGTTCGGTTTGGTCGCGCTCAAGGCGCTCATCGTGGCCCCGCTCGCGCGCGCCTTCGGCCTCAGCCTCGGCGCCGGAGTTCAAAGCGGATTGATGCTGGGCGCGGGCAGCGAGTTTTCCTTCGTCATCGTCGCGCTCGCGGCCAGCTTGTCGTTGATCGATCGCTCGACGGCATCGTTTGCATTGATCATCGTCGCGCTGACGATGGCCGCCATCCCCCTGCTCCACATGCTCGGCGGCCGGATCAAAGCCGGCCTTGCCAAAACCGCCGAACCGCATGCGGCAACCCTTATTCCCCTGCCCGACGACGAAACCCCGCGCGTGATCATTGCGGGCTTCGGCCGCGTCGGCCGCGTCGTCGCCTCGCTGCTCGACGCGCACGCCCTGCCCTATATCGCCGTCGACGCCAGCGCAGACACGGTCGCGCGCGCCCGCGACGAAGGCATGCCGGTCTACTTCGGCAACATGAAGAACCCGGATTTCCTGCGCCGCTGCGGCATCGCCAACGCCCGCGCGCTCGTCATCACGCTCGACGCGCCCAAGGCCGCAAGCGAGGTGGTGCGCCTCGCGCTCGCCGAACGCCAAGACCTCAAGATCATCGTTCGCGCCCGCGACGCCGGCCACGCCAGCGA
>JANOFM010000088.1:0-7317 GCA_031413635.1 Alphaproteobacteria bacterium
CGTGGCCAGCAGCGCGCCCCACACCTGATCCGTGCCCTTTTGCGCGGCTTCGGCCGCCGGCATGCCGTGCTCGCGCAAGCGCAGGATGTTTTCGAACGAGACGATGGCGGCATCCAGCACCATGCCGGTGCAAAACGCCAAACCCGCCAGAGAAACGACGTTCAAAGTCCGTCCCGTCAATTGCAGCAGCACGACGACGGCAAACAGACAGATCGGAATGGCCGCCGAAATGATCAGCGTCGCCCGCCACTCGCGCATGAAAAACCACAACACGCCGATCGCAAGCAGGATGCCCAAGATCAAGTCGCGCGACAGCATCTCGATCGCCTGATTGATGAAATGCGAAGGGTCGAACGAGTATTGCAGTTTGACGCCCTGCTCCTTCGCCGGACCCTCGTTGATCCTGACGAGTTCTTCCTTGATCGCGGTGACGGTGGCCAGGACGTTCGCCCCCGTCTCGCGCACGATGCGAAAGCCGAGCGCCGGGTTGCCGTTCTGATAGGCGAAAGAGTTGCGCTTGCCGCGCGCGATCGCGACCGTCGCCACATCGCCGAGCAACACCGGCTTGCCCTCGCGCCATTCGAGGATCAGCCCCTTCAGATCGTCGACCGAATAACGGCCGCGGAACGACAAGCCGTATTGCCGCCGCCCGACATCGACGGTGCCGCCCGAAACGTCCTCCGACGAACTGATCTGCCGCGCCACCTTGGGGATTTGGATGCCGAGCGCCGCCGCCTTCATCGGATCGAAGACGATTTGAAGCTCTTCCTGCGCGCCGGTGACGTTCATTTCGACGCTGCCGACGCCGGGAATCGCCTCAAGCCTCGGCACAACCGTGTGACGCAGGAACGGCTCGTAGCTTTCGACGTTGCGTGGATTGCCCGGCATCAGCTGCATGAACACGAACAGCAGCGACGCATTCGAATCCTGCGTGTTCGCCAACTGCACGAACGGTCGCTCGGAATCGGCCGGCAGCGATGGGATGCGGTTCAGGCGCCCGATCACGTCGATCAGCGTCTGGCGTGTATCCGTGCCGATCGCGAAGGTGAGATTGATATAGGCCCCGCCCGGACCGACGAACGAGTTCATCTCCTGCAGGCCCGAAATGCCTTGCAGCACCTCCTCCTCGGGCTCCACGATCTGCGCCTCGACCTCGCGCGGCGTTGCAGACCGCCATCCGGTTTGAATGCCGATTTGCGGTCGCTCGATGTCGGGGAACAACTGGACGGGCAAGGTGCCGAGCGCGAACACGCCGAATAGAATCGTCACGGCAACGCCCACGGCCACCGCCGCGGGACTCCTCAGGCTCATCGCCGTAAGTGCGCGCACCCAGACTCTCCAGCAGACCCGGGCGGATTTGAGGCGCGTCAACGATGATTTTGAAGTCACATGGCCGTGAAGCCACCTCACGTCGCCGTGTATTCGGTCGGCGCGCGCGGCGATTGCAGAAAATACACCGTGCACGGACGAGCGAACGGAGCATTAACAATCGGACAGGATGCTCAGCGCAAAACCTAGGTCAATCGCCGAAGGACCTCGGCCGCAAACTCCGACAAAGTATCGTCGCGCGCCCCCATAACGACGATCCTGTCGCCCGGCCGGGCGAGCACGATCAGCTTTTCGCCGCACGCCGCGCGGTCGTGTAGCGCGAGGGCTTCTCGTCCCTTGCCGCACACGCCCTTGGCGATGTGGTCGCTGGTCACGGATCGGTCGACCGTGCCGCCGAAATAGACGGGCTCCGGCATGACCAGCACATCTCCCTCGTGCAAGCCCTGCGCAAAGCAATCGATGAAGGCCTCCTTCATCAGCCTGAGCGGTCCATATCCGTGCGGCTGGAACATCACCAACAGGCGCCCGGCAAACGCATGCAACGTCTCGAGCGTCGCGGCGATCTTGTCGGGGTTGTGTGCGAAATCGTCGATGACCGTGATGCCGTTCGACGTGCCTACGATCTCGAAGCGGCGTTTGATCCCCGTGAACGTGCCAAGCGCATCGACCGCCGTCTCGAGCGCAACGCCGCACGCGCGCGCCGCGCACAAGGCCGCCAGCGCGTTCGAAACGTTGTGCCGGCCGGGAACATTCATATGCACCAGCGAGACCGCGCCGGTCTCGCGCTCGCTGACCTCGAAACTGATGCCCCCGAGCGAGGGCTTCAAACGGCCGGCGAACAATTGCGCACGCATATTGGTCAGGCTGAACGTCATCGCCACGCCGGGCGGCAGCGCGGCGGCCAGCGCCTTGGTCTCGTCGTTGTCGAGATTGAGCACCGCGACCTTCGCCTTGGCGGCGAAAACCCCGAACAGCGTGCGCAGTTCCTCCATCGTCTTGTGGTCGAGCGAGATGTTGTTCACGACGGCAATCTGGGGCTGATAAAGCGAGATCGAGCCGTCGCTTTCGTCCACCTCGCTGACGAACACATCGCCCGCACCCACGGCGGCGCTGGCGAACGGCATATCGGGCGTGACGAAATTCTTCATCACCGCGCCGTTCATGATCGTGGGATCGAGGCCCGCGTGACGCAGAATCCAACCGATCATCCCCGTCGTCGTCGACTTGCCGCTGGTCCCGCCTACGGCGATGTTATGGGGGGCGGAATTGAACAATTCGGCAAGCAACGCCGCGCGCCGGATGATGGGCAGACCCAAACGCCGCGCCGCCTGCACGTCGGGCACGCTTTCCTCGACCGCGGCCGAGGTCACCAAAATCTGTTCGGCCCGCGTCACGCCGCTGCCGTCTTGCGGGTACAGCGAGATGCCGCGTGCGCGCAAGAACTCGAACTTCTTTCCCAACCGGCCCTGGTCGAGCGAGCGATCCGATCCCTCGACCGTATATCGGCGCCCGCGCAGAATCAGCGCCAGCGGCAACATTCCGCTACCGCCGATTCCGCAGAAGAAATAGGGTCGCGACTGATTCAGAGTCGAACTCATGCGAACTGATCGCACATGACGGCCAACCGGTAAATGGTCACCCATGCCAGGCAATAAAGTCAGAATAGGCGTCGTAGCGCCGGCCAATCGTCTCGACCCCGCGGTGGCCGGGCGCGTGCGTCAGCTTGCGGCGGAACTCTTTCCCAACCGAGTCGAAGTCCAATTCCATCCGCAGTGTCACCTGTCGTCCGGACATTTCGCCGGCGACGATGCGGCGCGAGCCGCGGCCTTGGTCGAGATCGCCAACGATCCGGCTTTCGACGCCGTCTGGTTTGCGCGCGGCGGCTATGGCTCCTGCCGTATCGCCAAGGCTGTTCTACCGAAACTGACCGACGTGGCCCGGCGTAAAATCTATTTGGGCTACAGCGACATGGGCACGCTGCTCGCCGCGCTTTATGCGCGCGGCTTTGCGCATGTGACGCACGGACCCATGCCGGCAGATATCGCGCGCGAAGGCGGCGAGGCTGCCATCCGGCGCGCACTCGCCTATCTCGTCGACCGCGACCGCACCGCGCTTGAACCCTCGCTCGGCGGGGCCAAGACCGCAGCCTTCAACATCAAGACCTTCAGCAGCCTGCTTGGAACGCCGTTCCAGCCCGACCTGACCGGCCATGTCCTTATGCTCGAGGACGTGTCGGAATACATGTACGCCATCGACCGCGCGTTCTTTCACATCACCTCGAACCCAGGCATCCGCCGCGTCGCCGGCATCCGTCTTGGCCGCTGCGGCGCCATCCCGTCCAACGATCCCGATTTCGGAAAAACCGAAGTGGAAGTTGCGCACCATTGGTGCAAGGTCTCGGGCATCCCCTATCTCGGCCGTGCCGACATCGGCCACGACGCCAACAACAAGATTGTGCCGTTCGGCGCTATTGGTATGGTTTAAGGTGGCGCCCGCGCCGATTGTTGATTTGAAAATCCAGCGATGATATCATACGATATCGAATAGAGAGTGGTCCGAGGACGTGTGCAATGACGGCGATCGTGGTCCGAAATCTGCCTCCAAGCGTACACGACGCGCTGCGTCGGCTTGCCAAGGCGAAGCATCAGCCCGTCGAGGCCTTGGTTCGCGAAGCGCTGACCGAACTCGCGGAAAAATCCAGGGGCGGCATTGATTTCGAAAAGCTCGCGCGTCGCCGTGCGGAGTTGGGTCTGCACGAGGATGGTCCCGAATGGACGCCCGCGATGGACGATCCCGCGCTAAGTTGGAAGGTGCTTGGCTTGCCGATGCCAAAGCCGCGCGCGAAGCGAAAAAAGTGAAACTGCTTCTCGACACGCACTATGTGTACGGATTGTCGGGAAGCCCAGGCCGGCTTTTGGAGCGAGAGGAGAAATTTCTCAAGACATATTCCCAACGCTTCATCGTCAGTGCCGTGTCGATTTGGGAGATTCGATTGAAGTGGCGCGCATTCGATCGCGCCGGCGCGCGTAAGGGCCCGGCCGATCCTAAGGACGTACTGGAAGTCCTGACGAAGGAATTTGTGGAATTTCTTTCACTCACGCCTGCGCATGCGGCGGCCGAGCTTGAGCAGCCAATCGCCCACAGGGATCCGTTTGACGAATTGCTGTTGGCACAGGCGCAAACCGAGGGGCTCAAGCTTTTATCGCGTGACCGTGAACTGCTGGGGCACCCGCTCGTCACGGCCATTTGACGCAAAGGCCACGCTCAACTCTTCAGCAAAATTAGCGACTTCGGATTCCACGTCACGTAAACCGGCTTTGACGCATCGAACCCGGCACTCATCGCGCGTTCCTCGTTTTGCGCGGCGACGGCGACCGGCTCCTCACGTCCTTTGATGAAGACTTGATGGTGGCTGCGGTCGCCCAAATAGGCGCTCGCTTTGATCATACCTTCGACATAAGCCCCCGATGAAGGTTTCGAGATGGTGAGCGAGAGTTTCTCCGGCCGGACCGCGGCGAAAATTTTGTCGCCCGCCTTGATGCCTTCGATCGTTTGCGCCGTGAACGACCCAAATCCGGGACCTTCAAGCATGGCCTCGCTGCTGCTCACGCTTTTCACGGTCGCATTGATCAAATTGATGCTGCCGATGAAGGTGGCCACCTCCACGCAATTGGGCGCCTCGTAAAGTTCTTTCGGCCCGGCGATCTGCAACACATCGCCCCTGCTCATCACGGCGATACGGTCCGACATCGACAGCGCTTCTTCCTGGTCGTGCGTCACGAACACGAAGGTGATGCCGACCTGCTTCTGAAGCTGGCGCAGCTCGATCTGCATTTCCTCGCGCAACTTTTTGTCGAGCGCCCCCAAAGGCTCGTCGAGCAGCAACACCTTCGGCCGCTTCACCAGCGCCCGCGCCAGCGCCACCCGTTGGCGCTGGCCGCCCGACAGTTGGTCGCCGCGCCGTTTGCCAAAGCCCGAAAGCTTGATCATCGCCAGCGCCTCGTCCACGCGCCGGCTCAATTCCTTGCTCGACAGTCCCGCTTTGCGCAGACCGAAGGCGATGTTGTCGAACACGTTCAGATGCGGAAAAATCGCATAGGACTGAAACACCATATTCGTCGGGCGCTTGTACGACGGGATCAGCGACGACGGCTGGCCGTCGATGTAGATCTCGCCTTCGGTCGGAAATTCGAAGCCCGCGATCATGCGCAACAGCGTGGTCTTGCCGCAACCCGACGGCCCGAGCAGCGAGAAGAACTCGCCGCGTTCGATATCGACCGCAACGCTGTCCACCGCTTTGGCGCCGCCGGCGAACTGTTTGGAAACATTGTCGATGCGAATGATGATGTCGCTCATGACACGCGCTTAGGCGACCCCCACTTTGCGCTCGCCGGTCGTGCCAAGCTGGCGGACCCATTCGGCGAAGAAGACGAGAATGCACGACGAAATCAAAATCAAAGCGCCGAGCGACAACACGCCCGGCAACTTCGCCGGAAAGCGCAACTGGCTCCAGAAATAGACGGGCAGGGTGGGCTGAAGCCCCGCCAGGAAGAAAGACAACAGAAACTCGTCGAACGAAACGATGAATGTCAGCAACAAGCTCGACACGATGCCGGGCGCCGCCAGCGGAAACGTCACGCGCCAGAACGTCATCCACGGGCTCTCGCCCAAGTCCATCGACGCCTCCTCGAGACTGCGATCGAACCCGTCGAGCCGCGACGTCAACACCGCCATGGCGAAAGGCGTGCACAACATCACGTGCCCGATCCCGACCGTGATCAGCGACAACGAGATCTGAAACCCGTTGATCAAGATGAGCAGCGAGATGCCCAGAATGATCTCGGGGATGAATAGCGGCAGCATGATCAAACTCGTCACCGCCCCTTGCCCCGGCATGCGATAGCGCGTCACCGCCTTCGCGCCCAAAACCCCCAAAATCGTGGAAATGACGGCGACGATCGCGCCCACTTTAAGGCTGGCGGCCAAGGCATCGAGCATGTCCTGGTCGGCGAACATCTGCTCGTACCATTTCGTCGTAAATCCTCTTAGTGGGAATGCGATGAAAATCGAGTCGTTGAACGAAAAGATCGGCAGAAACAGCACCGGCACGTAAAGAAACAGCAGATAGGCAACCGCAAACACTGTGAGCCCGGCGCCGGCGTCGCCCATGCGCTTGGCTTGGCGGATCGGCTTGCTCATCGGATGGCCCTCACCGCCAATTGCATCGCGCTGACGAACAGCATCACCAAAATGGCGACCCCCGCCATCGCTGAAATTGCTAGCGCCGCCCCAAGCGGCCAGTCGTTGATTTTCAGGAATTGCACTTGAATAATGTTGGCGATCATTTGCCCGGTCGGTCCCCCGACCAGCGACGGCGTCACGTAGTCGCCCGTCGTCGGCACGAAGATCAAAACCGCGGCCCCGATCACCCCCGGCATCGACAAAGGGAACGTTACGCGCCAAAACCGCGACCATGCCCCGTCGCCCAAATCGGCCGCCGCCTCGAGCAAGGTGCGATCGATCTTTTCCAGCGAAACATAGATGGGAAGGATCGCGAACGCCGCGTAAGCATGCGCCAACGTGATCACGACCGCCGTTTGGTTGTAGAGCAGAAACTGCAACGGTTCTTCGATCAAGCCCGTCGTCATCAAGCTTGAATTGATCACCCCGTTATAGCCCAGGATCACCTTCCACGAGAACGCACGCAGCAAATAGCTGGTCCAAAACGGAATGGTCAGGAGCACAAGCCAGACGAATTTGTTCTTCTTCACGCCGAACGCGACATAATAAGCCATCGGATAGGCAAGCCCCACCGTGACCAGCGTAACCAGGCTCGACATCCCGATCGAGCGCCAAAAAATGTCGATGTAGCTCTGCTTGGTAAAAACGTACCGATAGCGATCCAAGGTCGGCGTGGTGTCGACCAAAAGCCCCACCTGCGTCCAAAGCGAATAAAGCGCGAGCAGGATCAAAGGCGCAGCCAACAGC
>JANOFM010000089.1:0-2321 GCA_031413635.1 Alphaproteobacteria bacterium
ATGAGATGACCAAGCACACGACCCTCTACGACAAAATCTGGGATGCCCACCTGGTCCACCAAGAACCGGGCGAGGCGAGCGTCCTCTACATCGACCGCCATCTGGTTCACGAAGTGACCAGCCCGCAGGCGTTCGAAGGCCTGCGCCTCGCCAAGCGCAAGGTCCGCCGCCCGGAACTGACGCTGGCGGTCGCCGACCACAACGTGCCCACGACCGACCGCTCGCACGGCATCGCCGATCCGGAATCTGCGCTCCAGGTCGCGACGCTGGAGAACAACGCGAAAGAATTCGGCGTCACCTATTTCGCGATGGACGACATCCGCCAAGGCATCGTCCACATCGTGGGGCCGGAACAAGGCCTGACGCTGCCGGGCCAAGCCATCGTCTGCGGCGACAGCCACACGGCAACCCACGGCGCGTTCGGCGCGCTCGCCTTCGGCATCGGCACCAGCGAAGTCGAACACGTTCTCGCCACCCAAACGCTGCAAGCGCGCCACTCAAAGAACATGCGCGTCACCGTCGACGGCAAACTCAGCGCCGGCATCACCGCCAAGGACATCATCCTCGCGATCATCGGCAAGTTCGGCACCGCGGGCGTCACCGGCTACGTCATCGAATTCGCGGGCGAGGCCATCCGGGCCCTCTCGATGGAAGGCCGCATGACCGTCTGCAACATGTCGATCGAAGCGGGCGCCCGCGCTGGCCTCATCGCCCCCGACGACACGACCTTCGAATACCTGAAAGGCCGCCCCCACGCGCCGAAGGCCGCCGCCTGGGAAGCCGCCGTCCACTACTGGCGCACGCTCAATTCCGACGACGGCGCGCACTTCGACGTCGAAGTGAAACTGAACGCGGCCGACATCCCGCCGCTCGTCACCTGGGGTACGTCGCCCGAAAACGTCGTGCCCATCACCGGCCACGTCCCCGACCCGGCGACGGAGACGGACACCCAACGCCGCGCCGCGATGGAACGCATGCTCGACTACATGGGCATGAAAGCCGGCACCGCGATGAAGGACGTGAAGGTCGACCGCGTCTTCATCGGTTCCTGCACCAACGGCCGCATCGAAGATCTGCGCGAGGTCGCCAAGATCGTCGAAGGCAAACACGTAGCCCCCACAGTCGGCGCGATGATCGTCCCCGGCTCCGGCCTCGTGAAAGAGCAAGCCGAACAAGAAGGCCTCGACCGCATCTTCACCGCCGCAGGCTTCGAATGGCGCGAACCGGGCTGCTCGATGTGCCTGGCCATGAACGCCGACAAACTAGAGCCGCAGGAACGCTGCGCCTCCACCTCCAACCGCAACTTCGAAGGCCGCCAAGGCCGCGGCGGCCGCACCCACCTGATGTCCCCGGCAATGGCGGCAGCGGCGGCCATCACGGGCCACCTGACGGATGTGCGGGAGCTGGCAGACTAAGTTGGGAAGAAGCCCCCTCTGTGTCATGGTCCGCGCAGGCGGACCACCCACGACTTGACCGGCGCCACACATAGGTCGTGGATTGTCGGCTTCCGCCGCCGACGACACCCAGGGGGACTCATCGTGAGCAATCCACGCGTCAGCGACGTCCGCGTCACGGACGAAAACCTCGAGGTGCTCCTGCGCGACGGCCGAAAGATCAGCGCGCCGCTCGCGTGGTTCCCGCGCCTCCTGGCCGCCACGCCAGAAGATCGCGGTGTGTGGGAATAGAGCGCGGCCGGACACGGCATCCACTGGCCGAAGATCGACGAAGATCTGAGCGTTGCCGGCTTGCTGCGCGGTGAGCGCGTGGCCTAGTCGCATGTGGCCATTCGCCGTTCGCTCGCCGCTGTCCGCCGATGACGAGGAATGGCAACTCGAAACGTGGGCGTGGTTGATCAGGGAGCTGGGCGGCATCGAGGATTTGCGCGCAATGCCGCTCGTCGTCCCGACTGCGGACTTCTTCCCGCCGACTGACGCGCAAGGCCACGCTCTCGCAGAGCACGTCTTCACCACGGTCAAAAGTCTGATGGGCCTCGACGAGTGGCGCTGTCTCCTCCAAGCGCAGCACGAACAGCCCGATGCGAAGGTCAGCGACACCGCCTATCTGAAATTCGAAGCTGGGACGCAAAGCCCCGCCGGCACGTTCGGCATCGAAGGAAACGAAGTTCTTATCACCTATGATCCGGGCCTGACGTCCGATCCGGTTGGTCTGATCGCAACGTTCGCCCATGAACTCTCGCACTATCTGCTGTCGGCGAAGGGCGAGCCGCCCGGCGGCTGGGACAATCACGAGTTCTGCACCGATCTCGCGGTCGTCTATTCCGGCTTCGGCCTCTTCGGCGCCGCGACGGCGTTCCGCTATTT
>JANOFM010000090.1:0-2288 GCA_031413635.1 Alphaproteobacteria bacterium
AACCTGACGCCGGGCAACATCGTCACGACGCCGCGCTCCGACATTATGTATGTCGTCACCGAATACGGCATAACGAACTTGAAGGGAAAATCCGTCTCCGAACGCGCGCAGGCGCTGATCGGTCTCGCCCATCCCGATTTCCGCGAGGGGTTGGAGCGCGAAGCGCACGAGAACGGCCTGCTGCCGCGCTGGGTTGCGGTTTCGAAGGCCACATGACACGCACGGCGTTGCGGGTTTGCCGGACCTGGCACATGGACAGCCGAAGGTGGGACGGTTTTCGTCCGCGCGACGGCGACGTCGTGATCGGGACCTTTCCCAAATGCGGCACGACGTGGACGCAGCAGATCGTCAGTCTGCTGATCTTTGAATCCGTCGAGCCCAAACCGGTGATGGCTATTTCGCCGTGGGTCGATGCCCGGTTCATGCTGCCGATCGAGGACGTGCTTGGCAAGATCGAGGCGCAGACGCACCGGCGGTTTTTGAAAACGCATCTGCCGTTCGATGCACTGCCGGTGTTCGACACCGTGCGCTATATCCATGTGGCACGCGACGGGTTGGACGCGTTCATGTCGTGGCACAATCACACACTGCGTTATAAACGCTTTGCGGCGCTCGACGCCGTGGGGTTGGGCGACGAGACGATCGGGCGGCCTTATCCGCGACCTTCTGCGTCGCCGCGGGAGTTTTTCTCGGGCTGGATGGAAGATGCGGCCGCGCCTTGCGGGGTCGATTGCACGGCGGCGAGTTTTCTCGATATCGAACTCAGCTATTGGTCGGCGCGGCGCGCGGCCAATGTTCTTCTGGTGCACTACAACGATCTGAAGGCGGACCTCGACGGCGAGATGCGGCGGGTTGCGTCGTTCCTGGGCTGCGAGCCGCCTGCGGATCTGTGGCCCAAGCTTGTCGAGGCCGCGACGTTCGAGGCGATGAAGCGCGAGGGGAAGGCGCTTCTGCCGAGCGCCTCGGCGGCGTTTGAGGGCGGCCACGAGGGATTTCTGTTCAGCGGCAAAAACGAACGCTGGCGCGGGGTGTTGAGCGAGGATGACATTGCACGTTATCGGGAACGGGCGCGCGGGACGTTGAGCGCGGGCTTGCAAAAGTGGCTCGAGCATGGCCGCCTGGGCGCCGGCGAGCCGCGGACTGCAGCGGACTGAGATTGGGAGCGAGCATGAACACTATCGAGACGCCCGACATCGTCGTGATCGGCGGCGGGATCGCGGGCGGCGCGTTCGCCACAGTCATGGCGCGGGCGGGACATTCGGTTTTGATGTTGGAAATCACCGAGCAGCACCGCGACGTGGTGCGCGGCGAATGGATGGCGCCGTGGGGCGTGAACGAGGCGAAACGGTTGGGGCTTTACGAGCTCTATCGCTCGCATGGCGCGCACCATATCAAGCGCCACGTCGGGTACGACGAGCTGTTGTCGCCGGAGCAGGCGGAAGCGCAGACGCTTGAATTCGCCGCCATATTGCCGGGCAGCGAAGGGCCGCTGACGATCGGACATCCCAAGCTGTGCGGACTTCTCGACGATGCGGCGGTGGCTTCGGGGGCGCGGTTCTTGCGCGGGGTGCGCAAGACGCAGGTCGTTCCGGGTACTCAGCCGGTGGTGCGGTTCGACCATCAAGGTGTGGCGCATGAAATCCGGCCGCGCCTTGTCGTGGCCGCCGATGGGCGTCACGGAAAAACCGTGCAGCAGGCCGGCATCAAGATGAACGCCGATCCAATTCATCACTGGTTTTCCGGCATGCTGATCGAAGGCGCGCATGGTTGGCCCGAGGATAAGCAGTCGATCGGAACGGCCGGCGACATCAATTATTTCATCTTCCCCCAAGGCGACGGGCGGGCGCGGCTTTATCAGGGTGTGGCGCTCGGCGACAAGGAGCGTTTCATGGGCGACGAGGCGCCGCAGCGTTTCGCCGACGGCTTTCGTCTGGCCTGCGTGCCGCAATCGGAGGCGATCGCCGAGGGGAAACCGGCGAGCCATTGTTTCGTCTATCCCAACAACGATACCTGGACGGACGAGCCGTTCGTGCCCGGCGTGGTCGCGATCGGCGACGCGGCGGGGCACAACGATCCGATCATCGGGCAGGGGCTTTCGATCTCGCATCGCGACGTGCGTATCGTCACCGATGTCTTGAAGTCGAGCTCGGACTGGCAGGTCGGGGCGTTTGCGCCTTACGGCGAAGAGCGGCGCGAGCGGTTGCGGCGGTTGCGTTTGGCGGCGCGGCTGGCTTCGGTGCGCGACTGCGAATTCGGCGAGGCGGCGCGGGCGCGACGGGCGCGCTTGT